>JBDRUH010000011.1:0-41261 GCA_039801225.1 Caldifarciminota bacterium | reverse complement strand
CGACCACCAAAAGACCCAAAACCTGCCTTCCACCCCATACCCAATGGCACTGACTTGAGAACCATCCTCTGCGTAAAGGAGACACGCACCGTTGCCAATGACGACACCATCTCCTACAAAGGCATCACCTATCAACTCCTCCTCTCCAGACAAACACCTTCCCTCGCCGGCGCAAAAATTGAAATCCAACAGTGGTTTGACAACTCAATCCATGCCTTCTATCACCACCTCGGCGAAATCCCCATCCGCCCTCTCCCTAAACTTACCTCAAATACCCCTATGACATTTTCGCTGAAATTTGACAGAAAAATTTATGGACTTAAGAATGCCTTCTAACTATTTTACTCCGGATTATGGTCAAAAGCCTAATTCTTCGCCGGTGGGCAAGACTGGTCTAACTCTCCTCCTCTATCAAGGCGACATCAACTACCGCATCACCCTTCTCAACCGCCATAACCTTGACCCCGGTTGTTGCCCGACCGCACTTCCTAATCTCCGAACACTTCACCCGAATCACCACCCCCTGCCTTGATGTTACGATTATCTCTGAGGAGTCGCTCACCGCCTTGGCACAGGCAAGTTTACCCGACTTCTCCACCGGTTTTGCGGCAATAACTCCTTTACCACCCCTTTTTTGAATCGGAAACAGGTCAAAGTCGGTACGTTTGCCAAACCCGTTGTCAAATATCGTCAGGAGTGATGTGTTGGGTGAAGAGACAACGGCGCCAATCACCTCGTCCCCCTTCTTCAGCCTGATACCTCGGACACCACTGGCGGTTCTGCCCATCTGCCGAACATCGGTCTCTTTGAACTTTATCCCCATTCCATTACGGGTTACCAAAAGAATTTCGTCTTCACCTGAGGTAAGAAGGGTGGCGATCAGTGCATCCTTCTCATCAACTGTCATCGCGATAATTCCCTTGCGCCGCGGGTTGGAAAAAGCCTCAAGGCTGGTTCTTTTCACTATACCCTGCCTGGTGACAAAGAAGACCGACTTATCTTTGGAAAATTCCCGAACCGCAACATAGGAGGTGGTAACCTCATCCTTTTCCATCTCTACCAGGTTGGCGATAGAGCGCCCCTTTGAGGCGTAAGAGCCCTCGGGAATTTCATACACCTTTTGCCAGTAGCACCTTCCTTTATCGGTAAAGAACATCATATAGTCGTGGGTTGAGGCTATGAACAACCCTTCAACAAAATCCTCCTCGGCTACCGGCACACCGGTTCTACCTTGCCCACCTCTACCCTGGCGTCGGTAAACACTTACCGGCATCCGTTTGATATACCCGCGGTGGGTTATGGTAACCGCCATATCCTCTTCCTTGATTAAATCCTCAATAGAGACATCCTTGGGCGTCTCAAGAAGAATCTCGGTGCGCCGTTCATCGGCAAACTTCTCCTTAAGGGCTAAAAGTTCCTGGCGGATTTCACCCATCATCAACTTCTTTGATTCAAGCAGGCTCTTTAGCCGGGCAATTTCCTTTATCAACTCCTTATACTCAGTGTCAATTTTTTCTCTTTCCAGACCGGTGAGCCGTGCCAAGCGCATCTCCAGAATCGCCTCTGCCTGACGCTGAGACAATTTAAATTTTTCCACGAGACCGGTTCGGGCGGTTTCGGTGTCTTTGGACTTTTTGATTAACTCAATAACTGCATCAATGTTCTTTAATGCAATTTTCAACCCTTCAAGGATGTGCGCCCGCTCCTCAGCCCGAGCCAGTTCAAATTTCGTCCGGCGGGTAACCGTCTCCAAGCGAAACTCAAGGAATTTCTCCAAAAGTTGCTTTAGGTTCAGAACCTTTGGCTCCTGATTTACCAAAACTAAGAGGATGGCGCCGAAGTTCTCCTCTAAGGGGGTCCACTTAAAAAGTTGATTTAAAATTACCTCTTTCGGTGTCTCCTTCTTTAATTCTAAGACAATCCTCATACCTTCCCGGTCCGACTCGTCACGCAAATCGGCAACACCCTGAATCTTCTTCTCCCGCACCAGTTCAGCAATCCGCTCCACCAGACTGGTCTTATTCACCTGATAGGGGATTTCGGTAATCACCAGCCGATCCCGCCCCGCCTTTACCTCTTCAAAGACAACCCTGCCCCTGACGGTAAAACTTCCCCGACCGGTCTCATACATCTCCCGCACTCCTTCCAGCCCGGCAACCATACCACCGGTGGGAAAGTCCGGTCCCTTAACGAATTTCATCAAATCGGCGACGGTAATAGCCGGATTGTCAATCAATGCCACCAGTCCATCAATCAACTCACCCAGATTATGCGGTGGGATGTTAGTGGCCATTCCTACCGCAATACCAGTCGCACCATTGGACAATAGATTGGGAAATGCCGCAGGTAAAACCACCGGCTCCTTCAGCCGGCCATCAAAGTTGGGCTGGAAGTCAACCGTATCTTTATCCAGGTCATTGAGGAGTTCCATTGCCAATGGTGAAAGCCTTGCCTCGGTGTAACGGTAGGCGGCAGCAGAGTCGCCATCAATAGAACCAAAATTGCCCTGCCCCTGAATGAGGGGATAACGCAAAGAAAAATCCTGCGCCATTCGCACCAAGGCATCATACACCGCAGCATCACCATGGGGATGATATTTTCCCAAGACATCACCCACAACCGCAGCCGACTTGCGGAAGGGGCGATTGGGGAAAAGCCCTATCTCCTGCATCGTCCAGAGAATTCGGCGTTGAACCGGCTTCAAACCGTCCCGGACATCAGGCAATGCCCGGGCGACGATAACCGACATCGCATAGTCCAGAAAAGACTTGCGGACCTCATCTTCAATGTATACCGGGACAACCGAATTTTCTCTCATTGTTGATTAATATTATTCCTCTTAGGGTGAAAGTCAATTATCACGCTTTATGTTTGTTGACAAATTGGCAACAGGTCTTATTATAGGATGTGGCACGTGGACTGGTAATTTTACCCACTTATAATGAAGCGGAAAACATTGAACGCTTAATACCAGTTATTCTAAAACAGTCTGATGAACTTGATATTTTAGTAATTGACGACAGCTCGCCCGATGGCACCGGCGATATTGTTGCCAAGATTGCCGAGAAAAATCCCCGGGTCCATCTCATCCGTCGGGAGAAGAAGTTGGGGTTAGGGACCGCCTATGTGTTGGGTTTCCGGTATGCGTTGGAAAATGGCTACGACTACTGCTTTGAGATGGATTCGGATTTCTCCCATCCGCCGGAGAAAATTCCCGAGATGGTTGCCCTTTTAAAGGATTATGACTTGGTGATTGGCTCGCGTTATTCGGATGGCATTTCCATTGTCAACTGGCCAATCAAACGGCTGCTCCTTTCCTATTTTGCCTGCCTTTATGCCCGAAAGGTAACCGGTTGCCCGGTGCGCGACCTGACCGCCGGTTTTAAGGCTTATCGCGTAGATATGTTAAGAAAACTGGACTTGAACCGGCTAAGGGAAGACGGCTACGGGTTCCAGATTGAAATTGATTTTCTCATCTGGCGTAAGGGCGGCAGGATAAAAGAAATTCCGATTATTTTCACTGAACGCCGGGCGGGCGTTTCCAAAATGTCCAAACGCATCATCTGGCGGGCGTTCTGGCTGGTGTTAAGGCTCCGGCTGCAACGATTTTTGGGTCGGATATAAAATAATGCCGAGGGGGGGATTTGAACCCCCAAGCTCTTAACGAGCACTAACTCCTGAGGCTAGCGCGTCTGCCATTTCCGCCACCTCGGCTCAATTCAAGATACTCATAAAAGTGGTTAAGGTCAAGATGTGGTTACGGTTTGACAGGGTAAAGTAAAACACTAACATAAAAGCCTGTGAGGCAATGGAACTAAAATAAAAAGGAGAAAAATGAAAAGGAAATTGGTAATGACCGTTTTGGTTGCAAGCGTGGGTTTTAGCCTAACCAATTTAGCGGCCAACCTACCCTTAACCGAAGGTAAGTTCCTGCTTTTTCCCCAGCGGGATTTGGCGTTTGCCGAATCAACGCACCATTTCGATGTCCGTCACTATCGGATTGACCTTGACCTGTCGATGAGTTCGGGCGCAATGACCGCTCACACCCGGGTGGAACTCATCGCTCGGGTGAATAACTTTGACACCTTTAGCCTTCATTTTGTCAACCTGGTCTGCGATTCGGTTAAACGGGCAGGAAACATTTGTTCATTTAACGCCAGTGGCGGAAAACTTTTTATTGACCTTGACCAGGAGTTTGGTAGTGGTGAATCTCTGGCGGTTGACATCTACTACCACCGCAACTCCGGTACTCAGAATCGGGGTTTTTTCTTTTACCAGCAGGGCACTCAAGGGATTCCCCATTCCCTTTGCTATTCAACAACCGAGCCGGCTGATGCCCGCTACTGGTTTCCTTGTTTTGACGAGCCCTGGGACAAGGCGGAGCGGGGCTGTCAGGTGAATATTACCGTACCCGATTCACTTGCCGGCTGTGCCAATGGTATTCTTGACAGCGTTACGATGAGCGACGGCAAGAAGACCTTCTGGTGGACCCACCGCTATCCGATAAGCACCTATCTCATTACTTTTGCCGCCTCCAAGTGGGCGAGTTTCAAGCAGTGGTTCTATTTGGCGCCCGGGGAATCCACCTATGTGGAGAATTTTATGTGGCCGGAAGACTCAATCCGGGCGGTGAACGCCTTCCAGAATGTGGTTGATATGCTCTATTTTTTCGCCGACTCGGTCCTCTATGGCCGGTATCCGTTTGAGAAGTATGGTCATGTTGTGGTATATCCCTTCCAGTGGGGCGGGATGGAGAACCAGACTTTGACAATGGTGCACCGCGCCTGGATTGTCTGGGGAAATGACAATGGACTTGCCCATGAACTTTCTCATCACTGGTGGGGCGATATGGTAACCTGCGTTGACTGGCGCAACATCTGGCTGAATGAGGGTTTTGCCACCTATTCTGATGCCCTTTATACCAGGCACCAGCAGGGGCATAGCGCCTTTCTCGATCTAATGGGTAGCCGGGCTGAGGACTACTTTCAAGAGGAGGCAGAAGACCCCCATCCAATTTATGACCCACCGCCCGACCACCTGTTTGACTGGGGACATTCCTATTGCAAAGGCGCCTGGGTTCAGCATATGCTCCGTTATGTTGAGGGTGATACCAACTGGGTCTCACCGGGCATCTTCTTTCAGGCGCTCCATAACTACGGGGAAAGTCTGAAGTATAGAAATGCCAGCACCGAGGATTATCAGCGGATTCACGAGCAAATGACCGGTCTGGATTTGAACTGGTTCTTTGATGAATGGGTTTATCAATTGGGCTATCCCAACTACACGGTTGGCTGGCAGGCAAAGGAGACCGAAACTGGTTGGGAGGTTAATGTTGACCTCAGCCAGAACAATATGGCTGGCGCACCCCAAACCTTCCACATCCCGGTTGAGGTGAAGTTTTTCTTTGCTAGTGGGGAAACTTTAATCCGCTATCCGGTTATAGAAAACCCGCAAAGGAATGTGTTTGTCTTCACCTCGCAACCTACTGGCTTGGAGTTTGACCCGAATAACTGGGTCTTGGACGAGCACACGGTAACGGTCGGTGTTGCCGAGCAATCACCGCTCGCAAAAGGGAAACTAATAGTGAATATCAATCCGAACCCGGTAAGGGAAAAAGGCTTTTTAAAATACTTTCTTCCCCAACCGGGCAAAGTTACCATTACTCTTTTTGACCCATCCGGCAGGGTAGTGCAAACTCTCTTCACCGGCAATCAATCCGCGGGTGAGCATCAGATTGGTTTTAAACTCAACCAGCCGAACGGGGTTTATATTGTGGAATTGGTAAGTGGCAGGGAAAATGTAAGGAAGAAAATGCTTCTTTTGAACTAATCCTCCTCGTCGCCCTCCTCCTCAATGTGCGGTTCATAGGGTAATGGACCGGGGGGCTCGGGAACAACTTCCAAGTTAATTCCCTGGCGAAATAGCCGGTCCCTTAAATTGGCGGTGATAAAAAGGGTCCGGAAGTTCTGCCAGCGCTGAAACTCTCTCGGGTAGTCTTGGAGAACAGCACGAAACCGGCTGAACGGGCGCCGTTCCTTGAGTGCTGCAATCAGCTGTACCTTGAGTTCCGGTTTCCGCACCGTCTCAATGAACCGCTGCATCATATCCCTTCCTAACCTTTTCGGCTGAGCAACCAAGCGGATAAATCGGGAGGGGTGTTCTTTTATCTTGGCTAAAATCTGGTCCCGGTTAAAACTGAAGACCGGGATCACCTCTCCGGTCTCAAGGTCAAGGTAATGGGCGGTATCCTGCATCTGATTGGTAAGGGCGAAGAGTAAATCCCGCTCCAGAACCGTTAACTTGCGCATAGAAAAATTTTAATCATCTTGAACCTTTCGCTCAATGGCGATAATAAAATGGGACATCCGGATAGAAGTAAAAGGTTCTTTCCCGTAACTCTAAGAAACCCGATTTTCCCTGATAATTGAAGGGGCAAATTTGACCGCTCAGCCGCCGCGCCCAGTCTTTAAACTCAAGAAGGTGCCACTCCGCCTCACTAAGAAAGGCAAAACTCTCCTTTGGTCCACCTGGTCTTGCCCCTGGGACAAAATAGCCATAGGCAATAAGGGTATCACCAATATTGAAAATCACCAGTCTGCCTGCCGGTAATACCTCATCCCGCTTGAACCAATCCTCGTAAGGGAAGGGGTTGGTGGTAATAGCAAAGGAGTCTATACCAGCAGAAAAAAGGACTGCATAAACGCTCGGTCTTATTGTTGGGTGTTCGGCTAATAGGAGCACCGGCAGCCCGGGGTAATCCTCCAGTCGGCAGGCGCCCAAAAAGGAAAGGTTCAAACCAATCGCCTCTTTTGGTAGGGGGAGAAGTTCGCTTCCTGGCGCTAATCCATTAGGGGCAAATCGCCACACTCTTATTCCCAGGCTATTGCCCAAAGAATCCTTGATTTGTTCTAAGGTAATTAGTTCTAAGGTGGAGTCAAGGTCAATATCGGCGCAGGCGACATCCAGGACCGTTCCGCAGGTGAGTGGAAATGGCTCAGTGGCGGTAATGTCATCACGAAAATCAACTATTGCCCAGGAGTCGGACTGGACAAGAAGCAGTTCTAAAACGCTGTCACCATCAACATCACCCGCTGTCCAGCTATGGGGCTTAATGTTCACCTTTGCCGATGCCTGACCTATCATAGGCGGTGAGCACCATACTTTTTCCCATCCTCGCCCACCAACTGTTAAAAGGACCAAACGGAAAATAGGCACCACTGCCATCTCTTGAGCGTTAATTAAAGAAAGTTTCAACTGACCTAACTTCTCTATCACGATAATGTCTTCTCTATCGGTATCAAGGAAATTCCCGGAAATGAGCACCGATGCCGACTCAACTGGGCAGCGTCCCAAAAGAAGCACCGAATCATTAGCACCGGTTAACGGGAAGGCAATAATCAGCCAAATTCCAGCCATTCCTTCTTTAGGATAACTTGATTTAAATCACTGTCAATCCTTCGTTAAGTTAATGTGATATCAATAGCATCCTGTATGTAGGGCACTCTGTCCAAACAGGTGCCGCCCGATTCGGGCAGGTTTGCTTTCCGGTTTGCAAGGCTAAAGCATTACCTGACAATTCGGGGGCAAAATGTCGCAAATGTATTTGACTTATACAAAATTTGAAATTGATGGTGCGATAGTTAAAATAGGTTATGCGATTCATTGCCGATTTGCATATTCACTCCCGTTTTTCCCGAGCAACGAGTCAGGAGATGGATATTCCAATAATCGCCCGGGCGGCAAAGATGAAAGGGATTACCTTGGTGGCCACCGGAGATTTTACCCATCCGGAGTATTTTAACTCCCTGCAAAAGTATTTAAAGCCGGCGGGCAATGGGCTTTATTGCTATGGTGATACCTATTTTATTGTCAACACCGAAGTTAATAATATCTATTCCGCCGGAGGCAGGTTGCGTCGGATTCATAATATGATTTTCGTCCCCAGTTTGGAAAGCGCCCAGAAGGTGGCGGAGTTTTTAGGTCGTTATGGGAACTTGAAGGTGGATGGCCGACCTACGGTGAGTATCTCCAGTTATGAACTTTTAGCCCGAGTCTTAGAGATTGACCCCAAGGCTTTTTTAGTGCCGGCGCATATCTGGACGCCTTGGTTTTCTCTCTTCGGGTCAAATTCGGGATTTGACTCCTTGGAGGAGTGCTTTTCCGACCTGTCCGGAGAGGTTTTTGCCGTTGAAACTGGGCTTTCTTCTGACCCGCCGATGAACTGGCGGCTGTCGGCGCTCGACAAAAAAACCCTTATTTCCAATTCCGACGCCCATTCCCCAAACCGGCTGGGCAGAGAGGCAAATGTCTTTGACTGCGAACTGTCCTATGATGCGATCCGGGAGGTCTTAAAGACAAAAGATAAGAGGCGATTTTTGTTTACAATTGAGTTTTTCCCCGAGGAGGGGAAATACCACTATGACGGGCATCGGCAGTGTGGCGTTCGGCTTTCACCAGCCCAGTCAATTCTTTCCGGGACAATCTGTCCAGTCTGCGGAAGGCGGTTGACGGTTGGGGTGATGCATAGGGTGGAAAAACTGGCCGACAGGAAACCTGAGGAAGTGCCCAAGGATGTGATTCCTTTTCGGCATCTGGTGCCATTAGAGGAGATTATCGCCGAAGTGCTGGGTGTCGGACGGGATACCGCCGGAGTGGCGAAAAAATATGAGGAGATGGTCAGGTCATTGGGTAGTGAGTTTGAGATTCTTTTGGATGTGCCGATTGAAGAGATTGCCCGGTTTGATGAAAAAATTGCCAAAGGTGTTGACAGGATGCGTCGCGGCGAGATTGTCGTTGAGCCAGGCTATGATGGGGTTTTTGGCGTGGTGAAGGTTTTGCCCTTTTCTTTGAAGAGCCAGCCAACACCAACCAATGGTGACAAAGGTGGGCAGTTGAAACTTTTTGGCTGATAATGAAGAGGCTCTGGGCACCCTGGCGGGCAGAATATATTCACTGTATTGGTAACGAAAAAGGGAAAAGACGCTGTCTTTTTTGCACCCTGAAAAATTGCCAATCTGATGAAGAAAATTTCATTCTCTACCGAGGGAAATGGGCGTTTGTTGTTATGAATCGTTTTCCCTATAACAACGGCCATCTAATGGTGGCACCCTTCCGGCATATCGCCAGTTTTGAGTTCCTCAGCCTGGCCGAGGGTGAGGAACTTTTTCAATTACTGAAGAAAAGTATCAAGGTCTTGAAGAAAGAGTTCAAGCCTGAAGGGATGAATATCGGCGCTAACTTAGGCGCGGTAGCCGGCGCTGGTGTGAAGGGACATCTTCACCTGCATATCGTGCCGCGCTGGCAGGGTGATACCAATTTTATGCCTCTTTTGGGCGAGACCAAGGTGGTAAGCGAACACCTCCAGACTACTTACCAGAGGCTAATAGGTCATTTCCGCCAAAGATAAAATGGTCAGGGCGGTGGTATTTGATCTTGATAACACTTTAGTGGATTTTGACAAATGGAAGAATGCTGCGGTGGATGCGGCAATTATGGCGATGATTGATGCCGGCTTGGATCTAACACCGGAGGCGGCGCGCAAAAAGATTTACGCTATCTACGAGGAAAAAGGGATTGAGTATCAGGAGGTGTTCAACGATTTTTTGCAAGATGTTCTCGGGCTAATTGATTACCGGATTTTAGCCAGTGGCATAATCGCCTACCGCCGGGCGCGGGAAGGGTCGCTGGTACCTTATCCCCATGTTCATCTTGCCTTACTTAAACTCTTCCGGATGGGGCTAAAACTGGCGGTTGTTTCGGATGCACCAAGACTGCAGGTATGGATGCGGCTGGTGTCGCTTGGGGTCGACCGATTTTTTGATGTGGTCGTTACCTTTGATGACACCGGTAAAAGAAAACCCGCCCGGGAGCCGTTTGAGAAGGTGCTGGAACTTTTGCAGGTTAAACCCGGGGAGACGATGATGGTTGGTGACTGGGCAGAAAGGGACATCGTTGGTGCTAAAGAGTTGGGGATGATTACCGTATTTGCCCGTTACGGCGATGCCTTTGGCACAAAGAATTCTGGCGCCGATTACGAGATTAATGATGTCTTAGAACTGGTGCCGCTAATTGAAATATTAAACCGTAGTTCTGAAGGACAATGATTTTCGGCGTCGGAATAGACCTGATGAAGGTTTCCAGAATTCGGCAGGTGGTGGAGAGGTATGGCGATAGATTTTTAAAGCGGATATTCACCTTATCAGAAATAACCTTCTGCGAAAGGCTTGCCGACCGGTTTCCTTCCTATGCGGCGCGATTTGCCGCCAAAGAGGCATTTTCCAAGGCATTGGGCACCGGTTTGAGGGGAATAGTCTCCTGGCAGGAGATAGAGGTCTGCGACAACGAACGGTCTCGCCCGACCATTAAGGTTTTCGGACGGGCAAAGGAAATCCTTGGACATAGGCGAGTGCATTTAAGCCTTACCCACCTTGAAGATTACGCTGCGGCGGTGGTGGTAATTGAAGAGCACACCTACCGATAGAAACTACCGATATTGAGGGCAACATCCCTCAACGCCGTCATTTTGAGCCGGTCAGGGCTTCGGAATCTCCTTGAGATTGCTTCGCTCCGGGCAGGTAAAGCGATGGAAGAGGAACTGGGGGACAGGGATTCGAACCCCGACTAGCTGGTCCAGAGCCAGCCGTCCTGCCAGTTAGACGATCCCCCAGTTAACTAAAGATTAACCTTACCGTAATTAAAGTCAAGCATAAATGAGTCACAATGGGAGATGCGTCTTTTCCTTCTGACTTATTTGGCGAGCGAGTGAAATAATAAGGGGGTATTGACAGCAAGAAAAAAGCCGAGTAGGCTAAGGAGTGAGTAGCGGTGTTAAATGCCGGTTTTGCCTTGGGGTATTTTTTGCCCTTTGGTTCTTTAGCGGCTGTTTTCAGAAACCCGGGCCGCCAATTATTAATAAATTAACCGGGAAAGAGGTGGTTTCGGTTCGGGATAGCGTCTGGGTTTTCTGCGAGGCAGAGACGCCAGCAGTCGGTCCCTTGATTTTTCGCTGGAAGTGCACAAAGGGAACTCTCACTTTTCCTCCGATAGTTGCCAACCGAGAGCGGGGGACGGACAGCGTGAAGTGGTTTGCGCCCGAGTCTTCGGGTAGTGCGGTTATCAGCGTAACGGTAGTTGATAGTAGACCGGACAGCGTTACTGATTCCTTGATAATTACGGTGAGCCCTTTGGTGAGAAATTTTATCAACTGGGATGGGGCGGTGAAGGCGGGTGGTCATTTTTCCTGGGGTGATTCTTGTTGGGCAGGTTACCGATTGAGTGGTTGGTCCTGGTCTGAGTCCCTGCCGACATATCTAATATTTATGAGCGCGGTGAATTTTCAGAAGTGGCAAAGGGGTGAACCTTATGAGTATTTAATCCGGCGTCCGGCGTATAATGTTAACCCATTTTATGATACCATTCCCCAAACCGGTATTTACTACCTGGTGATAGACAACAGCGGAAGTATGAAGGACTGTAGTTTCTGGGTAAATATCCAGTTAACCTCGCCCTAAGTTATCTAATAAACAAAAGGCGCGAGTCATTCCAAGCCTGTCAGGGCGAAAGAATCTACTCTTAAGATTGCTTCGCTAACGCTCGCAACTAAAAACAGGAAGGCACTTTTATTTATTGGGGATGATTACTTAAAAAAACACCTTCCCCAGGACTAAGAATAGACTAATTTCTTATAATAATCTCTTCTTAATTCAGATTTTTCTTACTTGTCCTTATCCGGTTTCGCTCCTTTGTTGAACAGGACAAAGTAGATGTCCACATTGCCCTTGGGTATATGGATGGGTTGATTGGGGTTCTGCCCCCAGCCAACAACCGCATAGTCAGTAACTATCTTGTAATCCGGTCCTGGCAGCGGTTCAACGGAAACAACATTGGGGTTATGGGCTTCAACCGCAATCGCTCCCCTTTCGTTCGCAGGGTGGACAAGACCTTTATACGGGCATTTGGGGTCGTCGGAACGGACATTGTCAATGTTTTCCGCATCCTCCGGTGTTGGAAAGAGGTGGTTTATTTCGTAGGTTAAATCCTCTTCCACACCGCTGCTGTTATACAGTTCCTCGGTGTAAGGGTTCGTTGGAAACTGGGATGCCGGGAAGTAGTACTCCATATCCTTAAACGTGGGATGCTCAACCGGGGTCCAGTTGACATCTTCGTTTGGGTAGTAGCCGCAGTGGTCAACCGCATAGGATTCCATCGCCACATGAACAATGTGCATATTGGCTTTTACCGCCGCCTCCTTTGCCCTTCGGCGCCAGAGAATGTAGTTCGGGATAACGATGCTCAAAAGAACTGCAAGAATGACAATTACCACGAGGAGTTCAATTAGAGTAAAGCCTCGTTTTTCTCTTTTCTGAAGTTTCACTTTATCCTCTAAACCAAAATGCGGGGAATTTTTCCCCATTTTAATGGACATATCAGTTGTTAAACAATACAAAGTAGATCAGTTCCCCAGGAGAAGTACCCCGGTCATACATCGGCTGGGTGAGGTCCCTTCCCCAACCGCAGATGCCATACTCTAAAGCCTCAGCATCTGTTGGCGTGTAAGCCAGAACTCTTATCTCGCCCCGGAGAGTGCCCGTCTGAGTCTTATACGGACACTGGGCATCAGTAGAACGGACCTGGGCGTTCTGCCCTCTTGCCGTAAGCCCTTCAACATAGGTCAGGTCAGTGGTATCAGAGTTGTAACGCTTGCGAGTATATGGGTTCGGTGGGAAGTAGCCGAGAATTGGTTTACCCTCCTCACCAACCGGATCGCCACCGGGAAGATATGGGGCGATTCCATTGGAATCGGTCGGACTCCAGATAGTGGCGTCCACTTTCGGATACATACCATCGTGGTCAACTGCCCAACCTTCAAGTGCGGTCTGAATAACCCGCATATTTGCTTTGACTGCCACCCGGCGCGCATTCTCCTGATACCGGATATAGTTCGGGATGACAATCGCCATCAGGATGCCAAGGATGAGAATGACTACCAATACTTCTATCAGAGTGAAACCTTTATTGCTTCTCATTTACAGTTCTCCTTTTTTATTATTATAGTTTAGACTAAACCAGCACATTTTAGCTTATTTTTGAGTAGAAAAGGTAAACATCCATTTTCTACCCTCTTTCCCCTACTCACAATTACAGAATAGGGGCAAAGATTATATACAATACAATTCATAATACTATTCAAACCGTTTAGTAATCGTTTTAATAAATGTTGTTATTTTACATATTTTTAGCCCATTAAATTCCGTAAATTCTTATTTATCAATATCTTAATATTTTAGCGTTGCACCTTCATCAATAGAATCACATTTTCGAAAAACTACCCATTTTTCTCGGCTATGGAGGGTGGAACGAAGCAATTTTGGCGAGTCTAAAATATAGAGGGTAAAAGTATAGTGGTCGGAGAACTCCTTTTCGTAGAGTGCTAAGACCCAACTGCGTAGCCTCTTCGGCTGGGCGTTTATCGGCGTGCGACCACGGTTACCGTGCACTATACCTTCAGGTCCAAGTTGCCGAAGTCGCGCCTTGAGACGGAACACTGGCGCGGACTGAGGTCAAGTATCTTAGCGGCGCTCGCTGCCGTCAGATTATCAAAACTCCTCGTAAGAATTTGTAATCTATCCATATCAACCCTCCTGAAATTAAACGATAATACTTCATCCATACTACCACCAATAGTAACAACCCATCCCTCTCATAAACTCAAAACCGTCAATATGACACTTTCCCTGAATAATTGCCTATGACATTATCTCTGAATACTCACAGCACTACCTATAAAAGCATCAAGCGGAAAAGGCAAAAGAAAAAAGTAAAGAAAATGCCAATTTTGATTCTTCTTTCGTTATTAAAATAAAACTTCATTGGGTTTTTAAAACACAAAAAACTTTTCTTTTTACTTATCTTGCTAAATCTCAGTTCAATTCGCCTTTTAGCCCTTTTTTTTGTTTGGGACTAAGCGTTAAATCAAAAGCCATTCCCGAAAACCTATTTAGACCAGTTCTTCCAGCCATCCTTCCATTTGATTTCCCCTTTGAAATTAAATCAGATTTTAACTTTAAACTTACCAACAAGTCTAAAAACGAGTCCGGAAAGGGTTTTACCACCCTAGTGCTGGAGTGGACCGCCCCCCAAGCAAAACCGTCTTCAAATTAAGTTCTTTAATTGCGACACTTAACTCAATTATAGCCATCACAATTTTGTGTATATATAAATACACTTAGCCTTTACCAACCTCTTGCTTGCGCGCTCCTAGTCCCCTGTTTCCTCGCTCCGCTCGGAATGGGGCATTCCGAGCCACTCGCCTCGTGTCATTGCGATCACAAGCGAAGCAACGGGGGAATAAATGGAATACTTGCTGGAAAAACCAAAATGTCGCACAGGGATTTGGCTTATACATCTTGTTGACATTAAGAGAATAGTGAATAAAATTTTAGGCAGTTCGCAAGGTTAAAGTCTTATCCTACAAGTTCATTGTAGGGAATCTGCGTGTCCAAGGAGAGCAAACCTGAAGGTTTGCCCTACAAATGAGAACACGCCGGTGACAAAGCCACAAATTTTAGTTGGCAAATTAACAATGAACTCCCGCAATATAATTAATGAAAGCGGGAATTATAGTTTTGTGTTTGGTTTGATAAAACAATGAATAAAAGGAGGCTATGTGAGAATCAAACTGCCTGACGGCAAAGAAATACCGGTAGAAATGCACAAAACCAGAGTTGTGCAGCCTATTTCATTGGTCCCGGCGAGCCACCGGCTCACGGCAATTGAAGAGGCTGGCTACAACACATTCCAACTCAAGAATAAAGACATATTCTTGGATATGCTCACTGACAGCGGCGTGAATGCGATGTCTCAAGAGCAGTGGGCGGGCTGGATTACCACCGACGACTCCTATGCCGGTAGTATGACCTTCTACAAACTCCAGGAGGCGGTTGAGGATGTTCTGGGATATAAATATTTGGTTCCGGTGCACCAGGGAAGAGCGGCAGAGCATCTAATCGCCAAACTCTGGTGTAAACCCGGCGGTGTGGTAATCACCAACTATCACTTTACCACCACCAAAGCCCATATCCAGGTAACCGGACAGTCGGAGATTCTTGAACTCTTTACCGACGAAGCGCTGAACACAAAGAGCACCCATCCATTCAAAGGAAATTTGGACCTGGAAAAGACACGAAAGGCGATTGAGAAATACGGCAAGGACAAAGTCGGTTTTGTGCGGATGGAGGCAACCACCAATTTATTAGGCGGACAACCCTTCTCAATGGAAAATCTCCGTCAGGTCCGGCAAATTTGCAATGAGTTCGGGCTGATGCTCGTTCTGGATGGCAGTCTGATCTGCGAAAACGCCTATCTCATCAGAGAAAGGGAAAAGGGTTACCAAAATAAAACTGTGGCAGAAATCGTCAAGGAGATGTGCTCCATCCCGGACCTTTTCTATATGAGCGGAAGAAAGAACACCTGCATCCGCGGCGGTTTTATCGCCACCAACAATGAGAAGTATGTTCACGAACTTGAACCCTGGGTGCCTTTCTACGAGGGATTTTACACTTACGGTGGAATGTCAATGCGCGAGATTGGTGCGATGGCTGTTGGCGTCAGGGAAATGGTTGACCCGGGTGTTGCCGGCAGTGCCATTGAGCAGATAAAATACTTTGTTGCCCGGCTGGAGGAGACCGGTATTCCGGTGGTAACTCCGGCGGGTGGACTCGCCTGCCATGTTGACGCCAAAAGGTTTGTTCCCCATATCCCTAAGGAACAGTATCAGGCGGGCGCTCTCACTGCCGCCTTATATATCGCCTCAGGTGTCCGGTCAATGGAAAGGGGCACCGTCTCAATGGAAAGGGACAAGGATGGCAAGGAGGTCTATGCGGATCTGGAACTCACCCGAATCGCCCTTCCCCGGCGGGTGTACACCATCTCTCATATAGAATATGTGGTCAACCGGTTGAAATGGCTCTATGAACACCGAAATCTGATTGGTGGTCTGCGCTTTGTCTCTGAACCACCGGTTTTGCGCTTCTTCCTGGGCAAATTGGCGCCAGTGGGCGACTGGGGTAAAAAACTTACCGAAGCCTTTATTAAGGATTTCGGACCTGATATGTAATTATACGCTCAAGATTACCCTCTTAGCGTTTCAGGCGCAAGGATGAAAAAGTTCCAGAGGTATGTTACTCTAGCGCTGAAAGGCGGCGCCGAAATAGCCAAAGTCATTCCTGTGCGATATGTTATAACCGCCGAATGGGTGCGCCTGAAATGCCAGTTCGGCTGTGGCGGATACAACAAAAGATGGTGCTGTCCCCCTTGTACTCCCACCCCAGAAACGACCAGAAAAATGCTTGCCGACTACCACTACGCCCTCATCTTCGCCTATGAAGGAAAGGAGGATGTTCGACAACGCCGGAAAATGCAGCGGATGCTTGCCAACCTGGAACGGACCGTCTTCCTTGACGGCTTTTACAAAGCATTTGCTATGGGCGCCGGTCCCTGCCGATTGTGTACGGTGTGCGACACTACCCGGCTTTGCCGCTTTCCCTATATTGCCCGCCCTTCAATGGAGTCCTGTGGAATTGATGTCTATGCCACCTGCCGCAATGCCGGAATCAAACTTGAAGTGGTAACCTGCTACGAAGACCGCCCCCGTTATATCAACCTGTTATTATTGGAATAAAAGAGCGGGGTCCAATCGGACCCCGCTCTTTTCCTCCGTTCCTTTTAACGAACTATTGTCAGCCTCTTGGTTAAGGAAGAGTTATTGGTCTTCAGCGTGCAGAAGTAAACACCCGCTGGTAATTGACCGCTGTTCAGAGTAACAGAATGGTAACCCGCGGATTTGTATCCCTTCACTATGGTTTGCACCGGCCTGCCAGTAATATCATAAAGGTTAATGGAGACTGCACCGTCCTTAGGTAAAGCATAAGAAATGAGGGTGCGATTGGTAAACGGGTTGGGCACTGCATTAAGTTCTATACGATTAGCACCCTGCTTAGACTGTTCTGCGACACCATCAAAATAGTCGCTCGGCACCCACTGGACAACGACTGGATTATTAGTGGCAGTACCCTGAGGTGGGTCATTAACAATACTTCCAGCCATCTGGTCTATCATATAGAAAACCGGCACATAAATCGCCTCACCCAACTCCACCATCTTGTCCGCTATGGATGGATACCGGCAGGAGGCGGTTCCCGCCTCAGTCAGTTTCTTCACTGAATACCAGGTGGCGCCGCCATCGGATGATTTCGCCGCATAAATGTCCGCCCGGAGAAGGCTGGTGATAGGATCAGCATTCAGGGGATCAAACTGCTCCCAGGCAACATAAAGGTTGCCCTGGTTATCCTCACCAATAGATGGTCGGCAGGCAAGAGAGGCATTACTACCAACACCTGCGGCAAGACTCTCAGCATCCGCACGATGAATTTTGCTCCACTGCGGATTATTATCCGGACACCAGTGCCAGATTTCTGCCGGTAAAATCCAGTTGGTATCCCGAACATAAGGTGTTATCCCGGCAACAATGTGCAACCGGTCCTGGCTGTCAAAGAACGGGAAGAGCGAAGTGATGGTAAAAGAAGGTGATGTGTCTGGACCATAAGCGGGTGGGTCTTCAAGAACCCTCGGCGCATCCCAGTTTGCACCACCATCGTTAGAAAGGCGATAGAAGCCCGGACAGTCCATATACCCTGACTCAGTACTATAAACCCAGGTGATACAAACCTTCTGACTTGTCTTTGAAGCGGCGATATTCTGGTCCGGGAAGTTTGGATCAGGCTGAGGCGGAGGAACAGATGCCGGAGTTGTCCAGTTGCACCAGGTTGCCACCTGGCTGTAGTAAAGTTGATTTTTCGTAAGACTGTCAATTAAGGCGCAATGGACCACCTGATTGGCGTCAATGGCAATCGGCGGCCAGAGGTAAGGCAGGGCATTGGGAGCGCCATCGCAGTACTCAAAAATTCCACTGCCTGGCGCCATATCCCGGGCAAGAACCGGTCGCCATCCCTGGTTATTAGGGTTCTGATGCGCGGAAAAGACCGCTATACCGGTAACCGGGTCGGCATCAAGGTTGCCAAATCCACTTCGGATGGTATAAACACCAACACCGGAAGCCATAAAGTCCGGGTCAATCCAGAACCAACTGCCACTGCCATAGTCGTAGAAGTTGTAACGCATATTCCGGTCAGTAAATCCGCCTCCGGGCTCACTTGAAGCCATCCAGCCGGCATGGAGACCATAAGATGGTGAGTTCACCAGCCAGCGATAACTCGGACCATTAGCAAACCAGTCATAGGTAGTTCCACCAATCGTATCCACCCAGCCAACTGTAACGGTGAAGGGTTTATTATTGGGTGGTGCCACTCTGTTTGCGGCAATTCTATCCATTGGTACCCTACCTTCAACCGTCACCACATCTGATTGCTGATTACCGGCGAAAAGCAGCGCCGGTATCAGCAACATTAGCGATAATATACTACGCATTAATATCCTCCTTTTGTCCTAAGTTTGCAAGGCTAAAGCCTTGCCCTACAAACTCTACTATATTCATACCTTCCTTTGCAATCACCGAACTATTGTCAGCCTCTTTGTTAAAGAAGAACCACCAGCCTTTAAGGTGCAGAAGTAAACACCGGCGGGCAGTTGACCGCTGTTCAGAGTAACAGAATGATAACCCGCGGATTTGTGTCCCTGAACTAAAGTTTCCACCGGTCTGCCAGTAATATCATAAAGGTTAATGGAGACTGCACCGTCTTTAGGTAAAGCATAAGAGATGAGGGTGCGATTGGTAAACGGATTGGGCACTGCAGTGAGTTCTATACGATTAGCACCTTGCTTAGACTGTTCGGCGACACCATCAAAATAGTCCGCCGGGACCCATTGAACAACAACTGGATTATTAGTTGATGTTCCTTGGCTCTGAACAACAAAACCCGCCTGCTGGTCAATCTCATAAATAATTGGCACATAAATCGCCTCTCCGGTTTCCACCATTTTATCCGCTATGGATGGAAACCGGCAGGAGGCGTTACCCGCATCGGTGAGTTTTTTCGCTGAGGTCCAAGTGTTGCCGCCATCGGCTGATTTCGCCGCATAGATATTCGCCCGTAGAAGACTGGTTACCGGGTCAGCATTCAGCGGGTCAAACTCCTCCCAGGCAACATAAAGGTTACCCTGGTTATCCTCGCCGATAGAAGGTCGGCAGGCAAGGGAGGCGTTGTAACCAACACCCGCGGCAAGGCTCTCAGCATCCGCACGATGAATTCGGCTCCATTGCGGATTGTTGTTTTGACACCAGTGCCAGATTTCTGCCGGTAAAATCCAGTTTGTATCCCGAACAAAGGGTGTAACATGGGCGACAATGTGCAACCGGTCCTGGCTGTCAAAGAAGGGGAAAAGTGAAGCGATATGGAATGAAGGAACGGTATCTTGACCATAAGCCGGGGGGTCCTCAAGGACCCTCGGAGCATCCCAGGTTGCACCACCGTCATTGGAAATACGGTAGAATCCCGGGTCATCATTGTATCCCTGAGGTGAATAAACCCAGGTAATGCACACCTTCTGGCTCACTTTTGAAGCGGCAATACTCTGGTCCTGAGCGCTGGGGTCGGGTTGCGGCGGTGGGATATGAATCGGTGTCTCCCAATTGCACCAGGTAGCAACCTTGGTGTAGTAAATATCAAATGTCGTATTCCTTGTAAAACTGTCAATCAGCGCACAGTGTATCACCTGGTTGGCATCTATTGAAATCGGCGGCCAGAGGTAATGAAGGGCATTGGGAGCGCCATCGCAATACTCAAAAATTCCGGCGCCTGGCGCCATATCCCGGGCAAGAACCGGTCGCCACTGCTGATTAGGGTTCTGATGGGCAGAAAAGACCGCTATACCGGTAACCGGGTCAGCATCAACATTGCCATATCCACTCCGGATGGTAAAAACCCCAACGCCCGAAGCCATAAAGTCCGGGTCAATCCAGACCCAACTGCCAGTTCCATAGTCGTAGAAGTTATAACGCATATTCCGGTCACTCCAGGGCGAACCAGGCTCACTTGAAGCCATCCAGCCGGCATGGAGACCATAAGCTGGTGAATTCACCAGCCAGCGATAACTCGGACCATTTGCCAGCCAATCATAGGTGGTTCCACCAATCGTATCCACCCAGCCGACAGTAACGGTGAAGGGTTTGTTATTGGGTGGCGCCACCTTTTTTGTGGCAATTCTATCAATAGGTACCGCACCTTCAACCGTAACTACCTCTGATTGATACCCAGCGAAAACTATTACTGGCACCAAGAATATCAAACATAATTTGCTACGCATCTGCATCCTCCTTTGGTTTCATAATTTTTACTGCAGTGTGAAGCGGTAAGGAATGGAAACCCATACCCGCACCGCCTTATCCCGCTGCTTTGCCGGGGTAAATTTTGCCTTATATGCGGCTTCAACCGCTGCCGCATCTAAGGACTGATTACCCGAACTCTTAACTATCTTAACTTCAATCACTGAGCCGTCAACATCAACCAAACCTTCAACCACACACTGACCTTCAATCCCAGCGTTCCGCGCCAGGTCCGGGTAAACCGGTTTGGGAATATTTACTGGCGTCGGCTTCACCTCCACCTTCCAGAAAGGAACAACCGGAATGTCGGTCTCAACCGGCTTTTTGACCACCTCGGTAAATGTCGTCGCCTCAACTGTCGCCGCTTCCACCTCCGCTTCACTTGTCGCGGCAACCGGAACCGAAGGTTTTGCCGCCTTGGGTGGTTCAGCAATTTTTTCCAGTTCCGGCGGTAAAGCCTCCATCACCATCTCCACCGAACGCCGCAACTGATAGGGCTTTACTACAAACTCTTTAGGTAAAAAAAGAAAAGCACCAATTGTAATCACCAGCGCAGCAATAAGTGCCAAACGAATCGCCACCGCATAATAGCGCTCCTCCCATTCTAAGGCAAAAATACTCCTACTGGTAGTCTCATTCATTAACCACCTCCTTTGCCATAACTGGTGGCAAATGTTACCTTTAATGCTCGGGCATCCTTTAGCGCCTCAAGAACATCGGTGACAAAACCGTATTTCACATCTTTATCCGCCTGCAATAGAACCACTATCTCGGGATTCTCAATCACCTTCTCGCTCATAAGTGCTGTTATTGTTGAAGGATTCACCCAGTTGTCCTGCACTGTCATCCGGCCGGTAGCATCAATCCATATTGCTGCCACATTCCGGCGTTTTAGAATCCGCTCGGTCATCTCGGCACGCGGCAGGTTTATTTTTAATCCCTTTTCGGTTCGGAAATGGGTGGAAACCATAAAAAAGATGATTAATAGAAAGGCAATGTCGGCAGTGGAGGCGGTAGGAATATTGGGTGTGGCAGCCTTTTTTAACCCGATTCGGGTCACTGTCCACCTCCTTCCTCCTCTTGAACTGGCATCAGGCTAATCCGCTCCGCCTTGGCAATCTTTAACTGGTCAAACACCTCTATCATCACCTGATAAGGTGCCTTTCTGCTCACCCGTAACGCCACCGCCAGTGAAGGGTTTTTCTCTATCTCTTCACGAACAAGCGTGCTCACTTCGGGAATGTTCACCACCCGTTCGCCAATTAAAACCTGCCCCGTCTGATTTACCGCCACCGTCAGAATGTTCTCAGATTTAATCTTCGTCTCCGCCCCTTTCTCGGGCAGAACAATCTTTAACCCCTTCTCCCGGCTGAAGATGCTCGTGGTCATAAAGAAAATGATGATGAGGAAGGCGATGTCTCCCATTGAGGCGGTAGGAATATTTGGCTGGGCTGCGCCTCTACCCCTGGGTCGCAGACTTAAAGCCATTATCACTCCTTAACCGCACCGCGCCTACTAACAAGATAATCCAAAAGTTCACTTGAGGCGGTTTCCATATCCCGGAGATAGCCGTTAATTTTTCCTGATAGAAGTATGTGGACTATCGCCAGTGGTGCGGCAATAATCAGTCCCCACTTGGTGGTAATCAGCGCCTCAGCAATACCGCTGGAGACAACCGTCGGGTCAACTTCGCCAACTGCGGCAATCGCCTTAAAAGCGCCAATCATACCAGAAACCGTGCCAAGGAAACCAAAGAATGGTGCAACTGTGGTTAAACCAGCCATCAGTGCCATTCCCCGGTCTAAAAACGCCAGTTCAGTTGCACCCGCCCGGACAATCGCATCCTCAATCACCGTTCGATCTGCATCCGCCTTAAGTAGCGCAGCACGCAGCACCTTTGCCACTGGGCTGGGTGTTTTATCGCACAATTCAATCCCGGCCTGAATGCCCGACTGGTCCAATGTCTGAAGCAGTCGCTGGCTAAACCTTTTGACATTCACCCTTGTCCGGATAAAAAGGGTAAATAGTCTTTCCAAAACTAAGGCGATACCAATTACCGCACACGCTAAAAGAAACCACATTATGCCGCCGCCATCTTTAAATTCCTGTATCATTAATCCTCCTTAAGGTTGTTTTTACTTTTATAGCTAAAACATACATCGGCACTTCTTAAATTTAATCAAATTCTATCCCATTGTCAATAAACTTTTCAATTTTTCTTAAAATCTCCCGCCGCAAAACCCACTACACCACAAATAAACTCAAAATCTATACCTTAATCACCTATCTCCTTCCCGGGCCTTGGCACTTTGGCTTTGGAAATTTGACTTTACTATGCAGGTATCAGTCCAGTTGCCGCCGAATAAAAGTTGGCACCTCCAGATCAAACTTGTCAATTTGTGGCTTCTCCACCTTACCACCCCGCCGAACTTTGCCATCTGAAGAAAAAAATTCGGAGTTAAATAGTATATCACTTACATCCCTTAGTTTGGGTAACGGTTCAGTAAGACCGGTAGCAATCAAAGTAACCTTCATCGCCGATTTTAAGTCTGGTGCCCTCGCTGCCCCGGTTCTTATATCCGCTTGCCCGTTTGTTGCCTGAGAGATAACCGAAGCCGCCTCATTCACCTCTTCAAGGGTCATTGTTTCATCACCGGAGATATTTAAAAGTATCCTTTGCGCACTCTCAATTGACACATCTTCAATCAATGGCGAACGCAACGCCCGATGCGCCGCTTCTGAAGCCCGCCCTTCACCTTGGGCAATTCCTACTGATATAAGCGCACCACCCCTTTCACTCATAACCGCTCGCACATCAGCAAAATCAATGTTAATAAGTTGCTGAGTCGTAACAATCTCGGATACCCCACGAACCGCATTGAGTAAAACATCATCAGCAAGCCGAAAAGCCTCGAAACAAGGTTGAGCACCGTAAACTTCTAAAATCCGCTGGTTGGAAATGACTATCAGCGTGTCGACATGAGGACGGAGCGCGTTAATACCATCCTCGGCCTTTTGCTGACGCTTTATTCCCTCAAAATCAAAGGGACGGGTTACCACCGCTACTACCAGTGCACCCTGTCGTTTCGCCTCCTCGGCGACTATCGGCGCTGCACCAGTCCCGGTACCACCTCCCTCGCCAGCAGCAATGAACACCATATCAAACCCGGCGAGGTTTTCTCGTAATATCTCTATTGACTCCTCCGCCGCTTGACGCCCGATTTTCGGATCACCCCCAGAACCCAGACCACCGGTGAGCTGGGCGCCGATCTGGATCTTGTTTGGCGCCAGCGACATTGAAAGCGCCTGAAGATCGGTATTCACCGAATACAGTTCAACACCACGGAGTCCAACATCAACCATATGATTAACCGCGTTGCAACCCGCACCACCAATTCCAAACACACCAATTCGTGTCAGACTCCTTTCTTCTACTATCGGTTCAATCACCTTGCCTCCTTTTCATAATTTATATTTTACGACCGTTACTATCAGTATACTAATAATCATCAATGACTAAAAAAACCAACAACTTATCACGAAAACCAACCTCTAACATCATCCCAGAACCGCTGCCACAAGTTTGGCGAAGGTAACTGATGAAAATGCCTGGCTTTTCCCTCCACCGCACAGCGAATAAGTCCCACTCCGGTAGCAAAAGCCGGGTTAGTCACCACTTCCCTTGGTCCGTTAACACAGTCGGGTCGGCCGATTTTTACCGGCATACCACAAATTTGCTCGGCAAGAATATCAACTCCCCTCAAAAGTGCGCCCCCGCCAGTAAGAATAACCCCTCCGGAAAGTCCGTCCGCCAGTTGCGATTTGCGAATCTCAGCATCGGCTAAATTTAGAAGTTCCTCAACCCTTGGTTCAATAATTGAAGCGAGCAACCGCCGGGAAACCTGCTTGGGACCTCGTCCGGAGGCATCTTCTATTGTCAGTGGTTCATCCCGCTCAATACTTGCTGCTAGCGCTACACCATATTCGCGCTTTACCCTCTCCGCCTCTTGATAGGAGGTCCTCAAACCAATCGCCACATCTTTGGTGATATTACTGGCACCCACCGGTAGCATTTTAGTAAAACGAATTTCTCCATCCCGATAGATAGAAACATCGGTCACACCGCCAAGGTCAATTACTGCACAGCCCAACTCTTTATCCGCTTCGTCACAGACTGCAAATGATGTTGCTAAGGATTGAAGAACCAAGGTGCGATTTTTAATCTCCAGCCGTTCTAACACCCGGTAGATGTTCTCAATTGCGGTGAGTGCCACGATTATTAAGAGCGCCTCCACCTCCAGCCTTATGCCAAAAAGACCCAACGGGTTGCGCACCCCTTTTTGACCGTCAACAATAAACTGGGTGGGAATGACATGGAGTATCTGCTCATCGTTGGGCAATCTGATGGTCTGCGCCTGTCTTATCACATCCTCAACATCCCGGCGCTGAATCCCTTTGGGAGGTCGGTTGACCGGAACCGCTCCCAGGCCAGGGAGGTATTTCACATGGTCTCCAGTAATACTGCAGAATACCTGAGTTGCACCAAACCGATACTGCGCCATCTTCTCTGCCTGCTCAATAGCTGATGCCACCGATTCAACCGCTTTGTCTAAACTTATGACCACCCCAAGACGGAATCCTTCTGGTGGGGCGGTGCCAAAACCCTTTATTTCAATCTTGCCGGTTGGGTCAACTTCGGCAATAATAGAACTGACCTTGGTGCTACCGAGGTCAATCGCACCAATTCTCCGCAATCTACCCATATAAAGACCTCCTTTCGTTTGGAACCCGGCCAGAGCCCGACTTTAGGAGAAGACAAAAGGCAAAGCCCAAAAGCCAAAAGCCAAATCTCAAATCTCTTAGATTCTTCGTTTTGAGTTTTGCCATTTGCATTTTGCCTTTTGAATTGATAGAGGTAAAATCTGTACCTCTTCCTCAAGAAGAATGCCGGTTTTTTCTTCAACCGTTGCCTTAACAACCTGAACAGTTTCGTATACATCGCTGAAACGGGCACCGCCCTCGTTAATGATGAAGTTGGCATGTTTTTCCGATATCTTCGCACCACCAATTTTTAAGCCTTTGAGCCCACATTCCTCTATTAACCTTCCTGCGGTTATTCCGGGAGCCGAATCGGTCGGGTTTTTGAAAAAAGAGCCGGCAGATGGTTCATTGGGATGTTTTAATCTGCGCTGTTTTCTAATTGCCGAAACGGGTGTCTCTGACCTTCCTTTTTTGAGCCGGAAAATCACCCAGAGCGCAATTAAACCATCGGGAATCACCGGAGCGCGATATTCGTTCCTTAATTCCTTCCGGCCGACAGTCAAAAGCCGACAGCCGACAGCCGTTTCTACCGCAATCACCTCTTCAATTATCTCGGCAATTGTGTGCCCAAAGGCACCAGCATTAGTTGAGAGACCGCCACCTACTGTGCCCGGGATACCGGCGAGGAAAAAAGCGCCGGTCAGCCCAAGTTTTTCCGCTGTTGCCGCAACACTGTCCATTAATACCCCGGCACCCACCTTAATTAGCCAACAGCCAACAGCCGAAAGCCGACGGCCGAAAGTAATTTGGGTGAATTCTCCGGCAAGTTTCACTACCAGACCCCGTAACCCCTGATCGGAAATCAGGACATTGGTGCCCCGACCTAAAACGGTGAAGTTGAGATGGTGATTTTGCGCTATTTTAATAATTTCAATGAGCGCCGGGGAGTTTTTCACTACAATTAGCGCATCCGCTGGACCACCGATTTTGAAACTGGTGTAAGGAGCAAGAGGTTGGTTAAATTTCACCTGACCACCAAACTTTTTAACCACCGCTGTCAGTTCGTCCTGCCAAACCATTAAGTCAAGGTTTAGGTTTGCTTTCCTTAGCCTCAGCCTCAACCTCTCTGCGGCTGTCGGCTGTTGGCTGTCCGCTGTCAGCCGTCATCTGTTTAAGGATTTCTTCCGCAAGATGGGTAATACTACCAGCACCAAGAGTAAGAATTATCGTCTTCTGGTATCGGCTGTCGGCGGTTAGCCGTTTAAGAAAATCTGGCACTTGGTTAAGTTCCGGAATGTGATGAACTATTAAACCCGGTCTTGAGTTTTTCTGAATTTCTTGAACAATGAGTAGTTCATCAACATTAGGAATCGGCGGTTCTGCCGCCGGGTAAATTCGGGTAATAATCACTTCGTCCGCCTGGTCAAAACTTTTGCCAAACTCCTGGGCTAATAATTTTGTTCTGGTGTATCGGTGAGGCTGAAAGACAACAATAATCCGGTCCTCTGGATAGGCGGTGCGTAAAGCCTCAAGTGTAACTTTGACCTCGGTGGGGTGATGACCGTAATCGTCGTAAATGATAACTCCGTGTTTTTCACCCCGTTTTTCCATCCGACGGTGAACTCCAGTGAATGTGTTGAGCGCCTGTTCAATGGTTTTGAAATCCACCCCCAATTCAGTGGCAACCGCAATTGCTGCCAGGGCATTTGAAACATTGTGTCTGCCCGGCATTGGCAGGCTGAATCTACCCACCTCCTTAGAGTTAAAAAGTAGCGTCCAGGCAGAGGAAAAGCGGTATAACTGAAGGTCTTTTGCCAAAAAGTCGGCGGGCTGGTTCAAGGCATAGGTGAGAACTTTTCTCTTGACTTTTGCCCGAATCTGTCGCACCGCTGGGCAGTCAATTCCGAGGATGACCGTGCCGTAAAATGGCACCCGGTTAACAAATTTGATGAACTCCCGCTTTAAGTCGGCAAGGTTGCGATAGAAATCAAGGTGTTCTTCTTCAATGTTGGTAACCACCGCAATAGCCGGATAAAGTAACAAAAAGGAACGGTCGCTTTCGTCCGCCTCCGCTACCAGGTACTCAGACCGCCCTAATCGCGCACCGGTGTCGTCACCAACAATTCTTCCGCCAATCACCGCTGTTGGGTCAAGCCCGGCGCGGAAAAGAATGTGGGTCACCAGCGAGGTTGTGGTAGTTTTGCCATGACTGCCGGCAATGGCAATAGAGAACTTTAGCCGCATCAACTCCGCCAGCATCTCCGCCCTTTTTATTACCACCATCCCTCTTGCCTGAGCAAACTGAAGTTCCGGGTTATCTTGAGGGATAGCCGTGGAGTAAACTACTACTTCGGCGCCCTGAGTATTCTCTGGGGTGTGACCTATTGCCACTTTAATCCCACTGGCGGTCAGTTTCCGGGTAGTTTCACTTTCTTTAATATCAGAACCGGTCACTTCAAATCCCAGGTTATGTAGCAATATCGCCAGCCCCGACATACCCACTCCGCCAACACCAATAAAGTGAATCCGTTTTAAACGCCCAAACATTGAAGGATTCTTTCTGTTATTACCTGCGCCGCATCGGGTCTCGCAGCCGCTTTTGCTCGCATCGCCATCTCCTTTCGTCTTTTTTCATCACCGAGCAGGGTCTGCACTAAACTCACTAACCCGGAGAGTTGATTTTCTCTTAATACGATTGCCGCACCGAGCGACTCAAGATAGCGAGCGTTCGCCTCTTGATGACCACTCGTTGCATAAGGATAGGGAACTAAAATTGCCGGAATGCCCAAAGAAAGTAGTTCCGAGATTACTAGACCGCCTGCCCGGGACACCGCAATCGTCGCCTTTTGGTAAAGTTCTTCTGGATGGTCGGTCCATTCCACCAGTTCACAGTTTTTCGAGCGGATTAAAGCCTTGCATATCTGATAGTCCCGCCGACCGGTAAGAATGATAAAGTGGTAATTGGGCAGAGTGGCGGCCATATCCAACCCGGCAAGGTTTAACGCCCGGGCACCCTGACTGCCGCCTAAAACCAAAACCGTTTTCCCGTCATCCTCCCGTTTTACCCGTAAAATTTCCTCGCGAAGGGGTGTGCCGACCATTTGATATCTACCAGGAAATCCTCCCTCCGGAGGAAATGTCAAAAAAGACTCCCGAGCAAAGGGCGCAAAAAACCTCGTCACTCTCCCTGGAATCCGGTTCTGTTCTAAAAGAAAGAACGACCTCCGCTGAAGTAAACCGGCAAAGAGAATTCCACTGGCAGCATAACTACCAGTAGCGATAATGCCTTGTGGGTTAATGCGGTCTAATACCTTAAACCCATTCAGCATCGTGAACAATGCGTATTGAAGGGTAAATAATTTCTTAAGCACCTTGCCTTTTGCTTTCAACCGTCGGCTATTTGTCTTAATCTCGCAGAACTCAAAACCATTTTTTTCTACTATATCTTTTTCCATTCCTTCTGCACTGCCCGCCCAGAAAACCTTCACTTCCCGCTGAGCGAGTTCACGAGCGAGAGCGAGCGCGGGGAAAATATGCCCACCGGTTCCACCCGCCACCATTAAAACCTTTACTCCAGGTGGCGCCAATAAAGTTTTCTCCAATTCCATTCCTCCCAAATCGACTATCTGTACCCACGAAGGGACGAAAAGTCCGATACCTTGATACTTTTAAGACCATTCCGGCGGCGAAAAGATTGGCCAACAGGGCCGAACCGCCGTAAGATATAAAGGGCAGTGGCTGACCAGTAGTGGGTATCACGCTTAACGCCACCGCCTGATGAACCACTGCATATAGAAAAATCGTTGTCGCAATACCCGAGGTAAGAAGGTAGCCAAAATCACTTGGTGCTTGTTGACCGATTCGCAAACACCGAATCAAAAAAAGGAGATATAAACCCATTATCACCAAACACCCAAAGAAACCAAATTCTTCACCAATTGAACAGAATATAAAGTCCTTGTGCAGTTTCGGAAGAAAGTAGTACTTCTGGCGTCCCTCACCTAGACCCCGACCTAATGGTCCACCCGAACCCAAGGCGATTAAAGCCTGTACCTGCTGGTAACGGTCACCATTGCGGAATTTCTCCAATCGGTCCGGAATATAACGGTATTGGGTCTTCTTTAAACCGGGTATCACTACGAGGAGCCCAACCAAAATAGCCAGTGTGGTAAATAAACCAACTAAAAATAAGTAGCGCCATTTCACTCCAGCAAGGATAAAAATGATAAAACTGGAAAGGGCAATTATAAAACTGGTGCCAATCGCTGGCTGAAGTAAAGTGAGGGAAATAACCCCACCAACCACCAACCCTGGTTTAACTATTGAGTCGACAAAACCGGCATTGGGCTTATACTCACGGAGCTGAGCAAAGTAACCCGCCAGCCAGAGAATAAGAATAAACTTGGCAATCTCCGCCGGCTGAAATCCTTGAAGAACCCGTTTTGCCACCCCTACTACCTCACCAAAAATTAGCGTTGCAATAAGGATAATTACTATGAAAATCAGAAAAAACCAGCGTACTTTTCTTTGTGCCAAGCGATTGGTGTTTAATATACTACCCAACCAGAGAGCTAAAAAACCGAGGAGCGCCTTGCCTGCCTGCAGTTTTAAATAACGAAACCCCAAATGATAAGTAGCGGCATAGATTATCACCAAGCCAAAGAGAACGAGTGTCACGATAATAAATAAAAGAAGGTAGTCCACAGGAGCATTGGGCTTGTCCTCATTAATATCCCACACTGAATGCCGGAATGGCATACGCCGCCGGGCACCAACTAACGACCGCTGATATCGATATTGATTAACCAAGCCGGTTGACCACATCTTTGAACACCTTGCCCCTCTCTTGAAAGTCAGTCCACATATCAAAACTGGCAAATGCTGGAGAAAACAGAACCACATCACCCCGTTTCGCCCTCTTACGCGCCGCCTCAACCGCAAGTTCCATAACCCGCTTTCTGCCGTTTTCCGTCCTCCGTCTTCCGTACTCTGTAGGGATGACTTCAAAACTCTCATACCCTAATTGGCTAAGCGCCTGAGCAAGCCGATATCGGTTCTCGCCCATAAGTATTACCCAAGCAGCCCAACGGTTAATCGCTTCAAGATACTCTCTTGTCTCTAGCCCTTTTTCCTTTCCCCCGGTAATGAGAATAATCTTCTGCCGACCTTTGATAAGCGAGTTGCGTACCGCCTCAAGAGAACGAACCCCTGCCCTTGGATTAGTACACATTGAATTGTTGAGGTAATAAACCCCCCGAAATCGCCGGATCGGCTCAAGGCGATGTTCCAAACCGGTAAAACTTTTCAGCCCTTTGCCTACCTTAGAAACTTCTATTCCTATAAGCCGTGCTACCGCTATCGCCGCCAGTGCATTCTCCAAATTATGTGTCCCAAAAAGTTTTAAGTCGGTAACCCTGGCTACCTTCTCTCGTCCAAGCAAGTCCCGAAAGTAAATCCAACCCCGCTTCAGATACCCCCCCATGACCTCCTTTTTAGTGGAAAAATAGACCTTCTGAGCACTTCCTCGGGTATTAAGCGCCCGGACCTCATCATCATCGTAGTTGAGAACCGCCCACCCCTCTGGTCCTTGGAGATCCAGAAGGCGTGCTTTGGAGTCAATATAATCTTTCATCGTATGATGCCGATTGAGATGGTCTGGGGTTAGATTTAAAATAACCGCCACCTTAGGGTTAAGCCATCGTGCCCTCTCCAGTTGAAAACTGGACACCTCCACAACATAGTAGTCTTGGGGTGGTAAGAGGAGCGCATAAGAAAGCGGTTTTCCCGGACTGAGGTTACCTCCCTCAAAAACCTTTTTGCCCGCCGATTTTAATATAGTAGCAATCAACGCCACCGTAGTAGACTTCCCGTTGGTACCGGTTACCGCTATCAAATTCCCGGGGAGGAATCTGCTGGCAAAATCAAGTTCATCTACTACCTCATTCCCTTTTTTCTTAAAGAACTGAATCACTGGATGGTCGTCACTAAACCCAGGACTGGTAATCACCCAATCAATTTTAAGCCTTTGGTAATTTTTAACCTGATTGAGCCCTTTTTCCATCAGTCGCCTGACCGATGGAGAACTCCATACCGTATCTGATTCATCAAACCCATAAACTTTCCCCCCTGCCTTTAAAAGCGCTCGCGCTGCCGCCTGTCCCGCCCTGGCCAACCCTAAAATTAGTATCTTTTTACCCTCTAAAAAAGACCGAAGACTGAGGACCGGGAGCCGTCGTCTTCCTTCTTCTTTCTCCAGTCTTTTTTCTCTCATTTACCGCACCTTTAATGTTGCTAACGCCAGCATTCCGCAGAGAACCGCCAGAATTATAAACCTTGTCACTATTTTGGGTTCAGTCCAACCTTTAAGTTCGTAATGATGGTGAAAAGGTGCCATCTTGAAAAGCCGTTTACCACCGGTAGTGTGAAACACCAAAACCTGTAACAAGACTGAACCCGCCTCAAGAAGAAAAACCCCCCCAACAATCGGGAGCAAAAGTTCATGTTTGACAATAATCGCCACCAGACCCAGCGCACCACCCAAAGGCAATGAACCGGTATCACCCATAAAAATTTCCGCCGGATAAGCATTAAACCAGAGAAAACCTAAACAAGCTCCGGCCAGGGCAAAGGAAAAAACCGCCATCTCACCACTTCCCGGAACGAACTGTATGTTGAGATATTGAGCAATCTTACTATGACCGGACACATAGGCAAGGGCGGTAAAGATGACAAACGCCACCGATAAGAGACCAGAAGCAAGACCATCCAAACCGTCGCTGAGATTTACCGCATTGGCACAGGCAATCAAGATAAACATCACCATCGGTATATAAAATTCTCGGAAGTCAATAACAACATTTTTAAAAAAGAGAAAGTTCGTTTTGGTCTTTAACCCCGGGTTAATAGGTAAGAAAAAAAGTACCGCGGCAACGAAAAATGCTACTAAAAGTTGACCGGCGATTTTCGTTCTTTTATTTATCCCGCGTGGTTTACCGCACCTAACTTTTACATAGTCATCCCAGAAACCTAACCCCCCTAAGAGAATCAGCACCGCTAAACCCAGCTGGATACCCTGATTTTTTAAATCACCAAATAATAAAACGCCGATAATCGTTGCTGCTAAGAGAAGAATGCCACCCATAGTTGGCGTGCCCGCCTTCTTTCTATGCGTTTCCGGGACCTCCTCACGAATGTTCTGTCCTATCTGGAGTCTTTTCACCAATCTTATGAGCGGTTGACCCAATAAAAGAACCAGAACAATTGCGCACGCCCCAGCCATCGCTGCCCGAAATGTGATATAACGGAAAAGATTAAAAGGACCAAAAATATCTTGTAATGGAGTGAGAAGGTGATAAAGCATTAAATCCCTCTTAAAATCTCCTGAACTACCTCTCGGTCATCAAAGTGCCGAATCTCATTCCCAACAATTTGATAGTTCTCATGCCCTTTCCCGGCAATCAACACCGCATCAAACTCTCGTGCTTGTAGTAAAGCCCGATTGATCGCCTCCCGGCGATCTACTTCAACAATGAGCTCACCTTTACTCTTTGACTGATCTATTCCGGCAACAATTTCCCTTATAATGGTCTCTGGGTTTTCACTGCGCGGGTTGTCCGATGTCACCACTACAATATCAGCCAGTTGTGCCGCAATCTTACCCATCACCGGTCTTTTTGCTTTATCTCGATCACCGCCACACCCAAATACCAATATCACCCGACCAGTGGTAAACTCTCGCACCGTTTTCAACACCCGACCGAGAGCATCCGGGGTGTGAGCGTAATCAACAAATACGGAAAAACCCTTATTACTAGGCACCGGCTCCAGCCTGCCGGGAACTTTCTCCAAACTTTCTACCCCGCTTTTCACCACCTCCCATGGCCAATTAAGCGCCTTTGCCACCCCAAATGCAGCAAGAAGATTGCTTAAATTGTACCTGCCCACCAATTTAAGACTAACTGGTAGTGTCTTTCCATCCAAACGAACAATACAATCAAGACCATCCTGCCTAACCTGGACCACCTCGCCCGTGATGTCCGGTGACAATTCTAATGCCGGAATACTGCCATAGGTCACCACTCTACCCTGGGTAATATGAACAATTTCTCTGCCCACCGGGTCGTCTAAGTTTGTTACCGCAAAGGCGGTAGGAGAAAGCATCTCAAAAAGTTTCATCTTCGCCTTTTTGTACCCCTCCATAGTCTTGTGGAAATCAAGGTGTTCTGAAGTAAGGTTGGTAAAAACTGCCACTTTGAAATCCAGATCAAATACCCTATCAAGTTCTAAGGAATGAGAGGACACCTCGCAAATGCAGGTTGTTAACTTCTTACCTACCATACAAGCAAGCATGCGGACAAAATCCAGACTCTCGGGAGTAGTCTGGGAAGCCGTCATACTCCTTTCGCCGTCCCAGTGCTCAATCGTTCCGATAAACCCAGGCTCTAACCCCAACTGCCGGCACATCGCCCTAAGCAGATAACAAACAGTGGTTTTCCCGTTTGTTCCGGTAACTCCGATGAGCGAAAGTTTTCTTGATGGAAAATCATAAAATCGGTTCGCCACTTGGGCAAGAAACCGCCTGGGAACCTTTGTCTGTATCGCCGTCACCCAGTTTTTCTTCACATCTCTGAGGTCGGCGCTTGCTACCGCTATTGCACCTCGATTAATCGCCTCGTCAATAAAATTCCGACCAGTGGTCTTAAAACCATCAATAGCCACAAACAGAAAGCCAGGTTTAACCGAAGCGGAATGATAGGCAATACCTTTAACCTCCACTTCGGAGCTACCTCTAACCTCACAGGGGATCCCTAAAATCAGATCAGAAAGCCGTTTTGCCATTCTCCTCGCCACTTTCTACAAATCCTACCTTGCCTAATACTTCCTCCTTAGCCCAGTTATCAACTGCCAACTCAATCCTGTCTTTCAAGAGAAGCCGTTCACCAATCTCCTTAAATACCGGGCAGGCAGCACCAGCGGCAAATCGTGCTCGCTTGGGCTCGTCAATCAGCACCGCGATACAGTAACGGGGTCTTTCAATCGGGAAAAATCCGATAAAGGTCATCAATGACCTAACCGAAGAGTAACCTCCCCATGGCTCTACCTTCTGGGCGGTGCCAGTTTTCCCGCATACAGAAACATTAGCGATTGCCGCCAGTTTTCCCGTCCCATGCTCCACCACTCGCCGGAGAATACCCTTCACCCGCTCTGCTGTTTGTGTCCTCACCGCCTGCCGAGTTTCTCTTCGGTCCTGCTTCAGTATAACTCGATTGCCCTTTTTTATTGAGTCAACAAGATAAGGCTTGACATATTCCCCATCTCTGGCGATACAGAGATAAGCCGCTGCCAATTGTAAAAGTGTTACCGTGACTCCCTGACCAAAGGAAATCGTGGCAAATCGTAACCGATTATGCAACTTTTTCGGTGAGTCCAGCTTCCCGCGTCCCTCATTTGGTAAACCCACTCCAATCGGCTCACCAAACCCTAATCGCCTGGCAACAGAATAGTAAAATTCCGGGTCCATATCAAACGACATTAAGGCACATCCGAGGTTAGATGAGTTAATAAATACGCTGTCAAATGTGAGAACGCCATTGGGATGAACATCCTTTATCTTTCGATTGCCAATTGAAATGAACCCACTAGACACATCGTAAACTCGGCCAGTAAACCGCTCAGAATCGGCAGATTCTAAAGCGGCAGCGCACATCACCAGTTTAAAACTGGAGCCAGGCTCAAACTGGTCAGTAACCGCATTTGCCTTATAAAGTTCTGCGGAATAATCAAAAAACCGATTGGGGTCATACCCAGGATAATCCACTATTGCCAGAATTGCTCCGGATGAATCAAGAACCACTACTGAACCACGCAGCGCTTCAGTCTCATTAACCCCTTTCTTTAGTGCCTCATAACAAACCTGTTGAATGTCGGCATCAATAGTCAAATGGAGTTCAGCTCCTTCTTCTGGTGGTTTAGTAGGATGATTTGGATATGGATAGGAGTAACCGATGGCATCCTTTTGCATCATCACCCAACCGGGTTTACCAGCCAATAGCGAATTGAACGCCCATTCCAGACCGGCAAGCCCGCATCCCTCATCGCCAACAAAACCAACCACATCGGCACAAAACTCGCCATAGGGATATAACCGTTCATAATCATCATTCACTAAAGTGGCGTTGTGGAAACGCTCTTTTACCAATACCTTGCGCAGCGAGTCTCCAGTATTGTAGTCAATATAACGTTTAAACAAAAAGAGCCCTTTATCCCTCGCTAAGAAATCGCGGTTGGCAGAGAATGTCCCTAACCCGAAATCGGCGAGCAGGGTGGCAAGCCTGTCCTTATCCCGTACCCACTTAGGCAGAATTCGGATTGAAGTGCAGGACCGGTTGAGCGCCAAAACTCTACCCTTGCGGTCGTAGATTTTTCCCCTTTCCCCTAAAAGTTTTACCTTTGTGAAGTGCTGAACCGCTGCCATCCGCTGATAATGGCGCCAATTTAAAATTTGAACACTAAAAAGCTTAAAGAGTATACCGCCCCAGAGAACAATAAGAAATAGTTCAATAATATTTCGCCGCCGGCGCATAAGATTTAATGCCTGATATCGGATGCAACCCGCAAAACACCCGGCATTCTTCTTCCCTCCTCCGACCTCCGACTTCCGTCGGGCGGAGAGACTTGAGGAAAATGCTCTCCTTTTAACGCCAGTGACTCGAGACGAGAAAAACTCATTAACTTTCTCAACTCTATCTCCAAACTCTCCGCCTTCTCAAACGCCAGCTTTTGCTTTCGCTCCGACTCCACCAATTGCTTTGTAAGTTTGATATTCCAGGAATGCAAAGCAAGATATAAAAGCGCAATTATACTTAAAACTGCCACAATCGGAATCCCAAGCCGACCGGCCCGTCCACTCATAACACCTCCTTAGGCAAAACTCAAAAGCCAAAAGCCAAATTTCAAATCTCTTAGATTCTTCGTTTTGATTTTTGCAATTTGCATTTTGCCTTTTGAATTGATACAGATAAATTACTCATCGCCTCTCCATTACCCGCAACCGCGCGCTTCTTGCCCGCGGATTAACCTTTATCTCCTCAGTGCTTGGTCTGATTGGTTTGGCTGTTAACGCCTTGATTCTCTCTTTCTCTAACCGTATTAGTTCCTTTACGCAACGGTCCTCGCCCGACTGATAACATACCACCAAAAGCCTTCCACCCGGTGAGATTATTCTCACCGCCGCTCTTAAAGCCAACTTTAAGTTTTCCAACTCCTTATTCACCACTATTCTAAGCGCCTGAAAGACCCGGGCGAGTGTGTGCCGCAACCGTCTCTTAGGAACCACACTGCTAATCGCCTCGGCTAATTCCCGGGTAGTCCTGATGTTTCTTCGCAACTGGTAAACCCGCCGGGCGATCCGCCCTGCAAAAGGTTCATCACCATAAACCATAAACCATCTCTTTAAATCCACCACCGAACTCTTAAGCAAAATCTCCCGGGCACTCGGCCCGGTATCCGGGTTAAACCGCATATCAAGTGGACCATCCTGGTCAAAAGAAAAACCCCGCTTCGGGTTTAATTGAATAGCCGAAATACCCAAATCAAGCAAAACCCCTGCGACCGGTTTAACCGCGAGCCTTTCCACAATCTCCTCAATATTTACATAACTTGAATGAACCAATAAAACCATCTTCTTTAACCCTTTAACTTCACTCCTTTCATCTACTATCTCACAGCCAAACTTTGCCAATTTTAACTCTGCCTGGGCTATCGCCTCTGGGTCAATATCAATACCCACCACTTGCCCCTTTATCCCCTTCACCACCATCCGCTCACAGATAGCCGCCGAATGACCACCACCACCAACTGTTGCATCCACAATTGTGCCGATTTCAAAACAAGGCTCTAAGAAACTGACCACCTCGTTAACCAATACCGGAATATGCTCCAAAACTTCCGTTGCCCGGCAGACTCCGCTACAGGCATTATCTTTTACTCGCCCCTTAGCATTCTCTCCCATCCCTGTCTTCCCGCCTCATCCCGGTCCTTCTGATACCTTGGCATTGACTCATTGATAAAATTCCGATAGCGCCCCGGCTCCCAGAGGAGAAAGAAACTTCCGGCACCGGCGATCACCACTTCACTGTTAATCTCAGCCCATTCCCGCAAATGCTTTGGCAGAAGAATCCTTCCTTGAACATCTAATGACGCCTCACCGGCTTGCGAATAAAGCAAAAGAGTAAAGCGCTGCGACTCTTCGGTATGTTCCGGTTGAAAGCGCAAAACCCGCTCCTCATACTCCTGCCACTCAGCAATCGGATGGACTTCAATCGTTTGAAATCGCCCTGGCACAAATATAAATGTGTCCTCATCCGGACCCAACTTCTTCCGAAAAGCCACCGGCACCGCGATTCTGCCTTTAGCATCAATTGTATAATGATATATTCCGAAAAACCTGCCCTTCCCCACCATTATCTCTTTCCCCTTTTTTCCACACTTATCCACACAGTTAAACACATAGATACACTATATCCCCACAATTTTTGTTGTCAAGAAAAATTTTTAAAATCTATTAATCTTCAACTGATGATATAAGTTTTTATATTTCAAAGCATTAAAAAATGCAATAAGAAAACTTCAACTAAAAATTTAATTTTCCCTGTTCCCCACCACCAAGGGGGATGTTTGTTGACTTTAGCAGAAGGGAGGTTAATATTTACTCTATGGGAAAATTATTTTTTGTTGTTTTAATCGCCACTTCAATAAACCAGGACAAACCAATTTCCCTTTCCCGATTTCTCGCCCGGCAAGATTATGAGCTCGGCGCCTCTTATTTCCTGAATCAAATTCATCAGAACCCCAGTGATTTAATTGCCATTAAAAACCTTGCCCGGATTTATGAGCACGCCCACCGCTTTGACTCCAGCCTTTTCTGGTGGGAGGAGGCATTAAAACTGAAACCCGATGACGACTCAGCCCTACTCGGCAGATGGCGCACAGTTTATCAAAACAGTTCAAAGGATTCAGCCACCCTTGACTCAATCCGCAAGATTATCGCCGCAGAAGCACAAAGCCTTCTCTCGGAAACCACCTATTCCCACCTCTTTTTAGCCTACCACGGGTTGAGCCTCGCCGATGAAAACGCCGCCCAGGTAGTCGGCAATCTCCTTATTAACCTTTTCCCGGACTCAGCACTCAGTTACCAGTTGCTCGGCAATATGTTTTATGACTCACTCTATCCGGTCTGGAATAACGATACTTTAAAGATTCCGCTCATTTCTCGCTTTATTCACCGTTATCCGAGAACCGAATGGCGCCAGACATTCTATCTCTTCCTCCTCAGTTCCATTTTCGCCCTGAAGGACACTGACCAACTGGCAAAGGTCGCTAGTGAGATGTGCGCCGACGACACCCTTGACCCGTTCCGATACCGCTATGCTGCCGCCCTATTCAACCGCCTTCGTTTCCGTCCGAAAACCGCCGAAACTTATGCCCGGCGGGCGCTTCTTCTGGCACCAAAGGCAAAGAAACCAGGAAATAAACCAATTGAGCAGTGGCAACTTGAATATCCCCCACTTTACGGACTTTCCTGTGCCGCCCTTGCTGAGGCGCTCATCCTCCAAAACCAACCCAATGAAGCCCTCCCCTATCTCAAAAAGGCGCTAAAACAGTTCCGCTGGGATACGGAAAACGAGGCAACACCGGCACCCTTCCACTGTCTATTGGGCGAAATCTATGAGCATCTTAATGACCCTCCATCTGCCCGGCTTTGTTTTGTCAAGGCGCTTGTCTGCGGTGACTCCCGCAACTACTGGTCAACCCGCGCCGACTCCGGATTAAACCGTTTAGGCATAACCCCTGCTGACCAGCTCGCCCTCGCTCGCAAACTCTTAAACTATCAAGGACCGGTCTTCACCGATGTCACTGAATCAATAGGGCTTGCCGGTCGGTATGAATCAAGGGTTGCCTGGGGTGACTACAACAACGACGGTTTTGAGGACCTGCTCTTAAATGGCTCGCGCCTATTTCGCAACGATTCGGGGAAACACTTCACCGATGTCACCGACTCGGTCGGTCTCACCAATTCTCGGGGGCGGGGAGGCGTTTGGGCGGACTTCAACAACGACTACTGGCTTGACTTCTACTCCTGTGGTACCGATACGGTTGACCGGCTCTATAAAAACCATTTCGGTAACTTTAAAGATGTCACCGACTCGGTCGGCTCTCCTTCTGACCCCTATCCCACCGAAGGCGCCGCCTTTGCCGACTTTGACAACGATGGCTGGGTTGACCTTTACTGCGCCAACTACGAAAACTGGGAGACCCACACCTACTTTCCGGACCGACTCTATAAAAATGAGCATGGCGTTTTCAAAGATGTCACCCAATCGGCGAACATCATTCCGCCTTATGCGCAAAACCTTGCTGGCCGGGGTGTCAACTGGGGTGACTTTGACGATGATGGCTTTCCGGACTGTTATGTCTCCAATTACCGCCTTTGCCAGAACCTCCTCTGGCACAACAATCGCAACGGCACCTTCTTTAACCTTGCGCCCCGACTGGGTGTCGCCGGTGAGGAGGTCAACGGCTATTTCGGCCATACTATTGGCTCTGTCTGGGGTGATTACGACAACGACTGTGACCTTGACCTGTTTGTCGCCAACCTCGCCCATCCCCGTTATATTGAATTCTCCAACCGCTCCTGTTTATACGAAAACCGGAGAGGCAACGCCGAGCCCCGCTTCATTGACCGGCGCCGGCATCTCGGCATCCGCTATGAGGAGACCCATTCCGACCCTGTTTGGGCTGATGTGGACAATGACGGCGACCTTGACTTATACATCACCTCGGTTTATGAAAACCGCCGCTCTTTCCTCTATCTCAACGAGCTCATTCCCTCCCCAAAGGCTGGAAACTGGAAAAGCCTTTTTGGTGATTACAAGTTTATTGAAACCACCTACCTCTCCGGCACCCGGGCATTTAATGGTTGGGGTTGTGCCTTTGCCGACTTTGACAACGACGGCGATATGGACTTGGTAGTCGGTTCCGGTTCTGGGCTGCGCCTCTTTCGCAACGATACCAAAAACCAAAACCACTGGCTCAAGGTCCGGGTCGTCGGCACAAAACACAACGCGGCGGGAATTGGCGCCCGAATAATTGTCAAACAAGGGAAAAACTCCTGGATTAGAGAAGTGGAAGGCGGCAAAGGAACAACCAGCCAGAACTCCTTAATCCAGCACTTTGGGCTGGGCAGATCTGTCCAGCCAGTGACAGTTGAGGTTCACTTTGCTCCTAATTCTACCGTTATCCTAAAAAACATTCCACCTGACCAACTTATCACTGTAACCGAGCCATAAATTTTACTAACCTACTTCACCTACCCTCTAAAACTCCTCTTATTATCGCACAAATCCGTTCCAAATCCTCTTCGGTAAGACTTGAACCGCTCGGCAGGCATAATCCATTCTCAAAAAGTCTTTCTGCAACCTTTCCGCCTCTAACCCGACAATCTTTAAATACCGGTTGCAGATGCATCGGCTTCCAAATCGGTCTTGCCTCAATATTCTCCTCCTCCAGCGCCCGCAAAATCCTCATAACCATCTCCGACGGTCCTTTGTCGGTTTTTGGTCTTCGGTCTCCCGTCTTCGGTCCTTCTATTGTTATACAGGTCAGCCATCTGCTTGATCTGCCATAAGGCGCTTCAGGCATAAACTTTACTCCAGACAAATCACCCAGCGCCCTCTGATAATACTCAAAAATCCGTCTCCTCTTTGCCACCCGCTCAAAAAGAACCTTCAACTGCCCCCGACCAATTGCCGCTAAGATATTGCTCATCCGGTAATTGAACCCAATTTCCGAATGCTGGTAATAAGGTGCGGCGTCCCGCGCCTGTGTGGACAAAAACCTTGCCTTATCAACCATCTTTTTATTATGAGAAACCAGCATTCCGCCACCACCGGTAGTAATCACCTTATTCCCGTTAAAAGAGAACGCACCTGCCACCCCGAAAGAGCCGGCAAAACCAATAGGTTGAGGTTTATTAGGACAGACATTAATGTCTGTCGCGCCAAGAAGTTGAGAGTAAACATTTTCTTTCCCCTTATCTTCATTTTGACTTTTGACCTTTGACTTTTGACTTTTGACCTCAACCCCTTCCTTCTTTACCTCAACC
>JBDRUH010000010.1:0-45742 GCA_039801225.1 Caldifarciminota bacterium | reverse complement strand
AATTATACCGCCGGTGATGAGGTCCATAATCATGAGGGCGAGAAGCCAGACAACCCGGCTGCGATACAAAAGTCGCAGCGGGACCTCGCGGAGTTTGGTAATGAAGGTCAGGTCAATTTTACCGGGATGAATACCGGAAATCTTGGTGATGTCTTCGGTCTGCTCTTCGCGCAAAACATCCATAATGTCGTCAATGGTTACAATCCCCAAGATGACACCTTCCGAGTTGACAACCGGCAGGGCGAGGAGGTCGTAGCGGTGCATCACCCTTGCCGCCTCCTCCTGGTCGGTGTTCGCCTCAACCGAGACAAACTGGTTGTCCATCAACTGGGCAATCTTTTCCTCGCTTGTGGCGAGAATCAGTTTTCTTAAAGGGATGTCGTCCAGTAGCCTTCTTTTTTCGTCCACCACATAGATGGTGTTAATTGTTTCGGCATCAACGCCGTTTTTGCGGATGTGCTCCAGCGCCTGGCGCACCGTCCAATCGGGAGAGACGGTAACATAATCGGGCGTGAGCAACCGACCAACGCTATTTTCCGGAAAGCCCAGGGCTAAAAGTGTTTCGCGGCGGTCTTCAGGGGAAAGGAGGTTGAGCGCCCGCTGAATCAGTTCTGGTGGCAGGTCTTCAAAAAGTTCGGTGCGGTCGTCCGGCGCCAGTTCGGCAATCAATGATTTGACCTGTTCGTCAGTTAAGTTTTTAATCAGGGTTAACTGGGTGTCCGGGTCAAACTCGGCAAAAACCTCGGACTGTAAATCTTTAGGCAGTAACCGGAAGACAATCACCGTCTCCGGGTCTTTCAATGTAGAGAGTAAATCGGCAATGTCCGGTGCCGGCCACTGGGCGAGAAGGTCCTTGAGCGTATGCCAGTCCTTCTCCTTAATAGTGTCAATTATCTCCGGTTCAAGGAGTTGTTTTAATATGTTAATTCTTTTTCGCTGCGGCATATTAGTTATTAGTTTATAGTTTTTAGTTTCCGGTTAGTTTAAAGTTTGTAATTTAACTTAACCCAAAAACCCAGGGCTAAAAACCATTATATTGCTATCTTACCCGATATAAATTTTGAGGCAAGTTTTTAGTGAGCAGTAATATCTCGGCGAAGATTTTGCCTGACAAACCTGAAGGTTTGCCCGACATATTTCGGATTGAGGAGGGTAAGGGGTGGGGAGTAAGAACTAAAAACTGTTATGTGCCGTGTTGCCAGGAGGCGATGTAGCGTTTTTGCTCTAAGGTAAGGCGGTCAATCTTGATGCCCAGCGTCTTTAGTTTCAGTTCGGCAATCGCGCGGTCAATAGCGTCGGGGAGTTTGTAAACCTGCGGCTGGAGTTTTCCCCGGTTGCGGAGAATGTATTCCACGGCCAGCGCCTGGTTGGCAAATGATAAATCCATCACCAGCGCCGGATGCCCCTCAGCGGCGGCTAAATTGACCAATCTGCCTTCGGCAAGGAGAATCACCCGGCGACCATTTTTTAGGTAATACTCCACACAGTAGGGGCGGAGTTCGCTCTTTTGTTGGGCGAGTTCCTCAAGCGCCCGGCGGTTGATTTCCACATCAAAATGACCGGCATTGGAGATTATCGCCCCATCCTTCATCGCCAACAGGTGTTTTTTGTCAATGACATTGATGTCACCGGTGGTGGTGATGAAGAGGTCGCCCAAGGGCGCGGCGTCAATTAAACGCATCACCCGATGACCATCCATCCGCGCCTCAAGCGCCCGAATCGGGTCAACCTCAGTAACTATCACCTCAGCACCCATTCCCCGGGCGCGGGTCGCCAGACCCCGACCGCACCAGCCATAACCGCAGACGACCACGGTGCTACCGGCAAGAAGGAGATTTGTCGCCCGAAGAATGCCATCTATTGTTGACTGACCGGTGCCATAACGGTTGTCAAACATAAACTTGGTCAAGGAGTCGTTTACCGCAATAATCGGATAGGCTAAAACCTTTTCCCTGGCCATACTTTTTAGCCGGATAACACCGGTGGTGGTCTCTTCTGTGCCACCGAACACGCCGGCAAGAGCCGGTCCTTTTCTTTCGTGTAAGGTTGAGACCAAATCGGCGCCATCGTCCATAGTAATCTGAGGGTGATGGGCGAGTGCCTGGCGAATGTGGCGGTAGTAAACTGAGCGGCTTTCGCCCTTAATGGCAAATACCGGCAGGCGATAGAACTTGACCAGTGCCGCGGCAACATCGTCCTGGGTGGAGAGCGGGTTGGAGGCGCAGAGCCGGACATCGGCACCACCCTTTTTTAAGACAATCATCAGGTTGGCGGTCTCGGTGGTAACATGGAGGCAGCAACTGACCCGTACCCCTTTTAGCGGTTTTTCTTTTTCAAATCGCGCACCAATCCGGCTCAATACCGGCATAAACTTTTTTGCCCATTCAATTCGCTTTAAACCGGCGCGGGCTAATTTTAAATCACGGACATCAAACTGGTTGATGGTCAAATTCTCTCCTTTCTTGAAGCACTAAAGGGTGCGTTTCAGTTCCTTTACCCGGTCGGTCCTCTCCCAGGTGAAGAAGTTTAGGGTTTTTCCCGATACCGGGTCCTTCTGCAGATAAGGGGTGCGACCGAAATGACCATATGCCGCGGTCGGCTGATATATCGGCTGGCGGAGTCTGAGGTACTCAATCATCCCGAGCGGGGTAAGGGGAAAAAGTTCGCGAACCCTGGCTGCCAGCCGTTTTTCATCAACCTTTGCGGTGCCGAAGGTCTCAATGGTTACATCCAATGGTTCGGCGCGACCGATCACATAAGCCAGTCGCACCTCCACCTCATCACATACTCCGGCAGCAACCAAATTCTTGGCGATGTAGCGTGCCATATAACTGGCCGAACGGTCAACTTTGGTCGGGTCTTTACCAGAAAATGCGCCACCGCCATGCCCGACCCAGCCGCCATAAGTGTCAACGATAATCTTTCTACCGGTCATACCGGTGTCCGACTGAGGTCCACCGATGACAAACTTGCCGGTTTCATTCACATAAAACTTTGTTGAGCGGTCTAAGTATTCTTTCGGCAGGACCGGTCTGGCTACCACCTCAATTATCTCCTCCTTAGCCCGCCTGGTAATCCGGCGTCCGGTTCGGTCTAAGATACTTTCATCATGCTGAGCGGCAATCACTACGCTATCTATCCGGATGGGCTTGCCGTCTTCATACTCCACCGTTACCTGAGATTTACCATCCGGTCTGAGATAGGGTAAAATCCCCCTTTTTCTCACCTCAGCGAGGCGGGCGGTCAGCCGATGGGCAAGGACAATGGGCAGGGGCATAAGTTCCTCGGTTTCGCGGCAGGCGTAGCCAATCATCATCCCCTGGTCACCGGCGCCTCCCTTATCCACACCCTGGGCGATGTCGGGCGACTGCCGTCCAATCACATTTAAAATTGCGCAACTTTCGGCACTCAGACCGGTTTCGGTGCTGAGATAGCCGATATCGCGGAGCACCTCCCGCACCAGTCTTTCCAGGTCAACCCAGGCGGTGGTGGTGATTTCTCCACCCACCAAAACCATCCCGACAGTAACAAATGTCTCGCAGGCAACCCGACCATTCGGGTCCTGGCGTAAGACTTCATCTAAAACCGCGTCGGAAATTCGGTCACAGATTTTGTCCGGATGTCCTTCGGTTACCGACTCCGAGGTCCATCTTGTTCTTTTCACAAATATCTCCTTTCTCTTAAGGCTAAGGAATATCCGGTAAGGCGTCAAGTAAAAGCGGCTCAATCTTCAAGACCACATCCTTTAAGGTGGTAAATTCAAACCAGTGCGCCTCCTTTAGGCTCCTTAACCAGGTCAGTTGCCGCCGGGCATAATCCTTAGTCCTTTTCTTTGCCAACTGCACCATCGCCTCAAATGAAATCTTTCCTTCAAGGTATTGAAGAACCTCGGCATAGCCATAGGTCTTTCCGACAATTGATTCTTGACCAAACCCCATCTCCTTCAAACGGCGCACTTCGTCAATTAGCCCCGCGGCGAGCATGGCATCAAACCGTTCCTCAATCCGGCGATAGAGCCGTTGGCGTTCCATTGTCAATATCGCATATACTGGAATGAACCGGGAGGCTTTCTTCTGCTCTTGTGTCAGTTCGGAGAAGGTCTTGCCGGTCAAATGATAGACCTCCAGCGCCCGGATTATCCTTTGCCGGTCGTGATGATGGAGCTGGCGTGCCCTTTCCGGGTCAAGGGAGTAAAGTTCCTGATAGAGTGTCTCGGTGGGCTCGGCCTGCAGGTTTTTCCTCAGCGTTAAATTGACGGGTGGCGCATCAAACAGGGGTAAAAAAAGCGCCCGAAGATAAAAGTTGGCACCACCGACAATGATAAACCGCCGGCCGGCTTTTCTTAACTCGTGCATCACCTTTATCGCATCACGGGCAAAATCGGCTGCTGAATATAACCGGTCCGGTTCAACAAAATCAATCAGGTGAAACCGCACCTTATTTCGCAACTGTTGGGAGGGTTTGGCGGTGCCGATGTCAAGGTGGTGATAGATTGCCCGGGAATCGGCGGAAATGATGTCCAGGTCAAATTTCTGGGCCAGGGTTGCCGCCACCTCACTCTTTCCTACACCGGTGGGACCGGTAAGGACGAATACCTTCAAATCCTGCCGAACCTCCGCGCTAAATCTTCAAAGGTAATTTTTATTATCACCGGTCGGCCGTGCGGGCAGAAATAGGGCTCCCGGCAGGCAAAAAGCCGGTTGATGAGGGATGCCATCTCCTCCCGGCTTAACCGCTGCCCAGCCTTCACCGCACCCTTGCAGGCAATGAGTTTCGCCAGTTCCTCAAATAGCTGAACCTGTGCCGAACTGATCTTGGGCAATTCGGCAAAAAACTCCCGGAGTTCATCTTTGCCCAAAAAGGCACCACTGGGGATTGTTTCCACCACCACGGTATTGCCACTGAACAGTTTCGTCTCCAGCCCCATTCTTTGCAGTTTTTCCGAAATTCGTTCGTAAGCCTCAAACTCATCAGCCTTTAATTCTAAGGTGAAGGGGAAAAGAAGCCCTTGAGGCTTGATTTTTTCTGATGAGAGCAGTTCTTCAAAAAGAATCCGTTCGTGAGCGGCGTGCTGGTCAACAATAACATAACCTGACGCCACTTCAGCAAAGATATAACTGTTGTGCAACTGCCAGAAGTCGCTTGGACCGCTCTCCTCTTCAATTATCATCCCTGACTGGAGAAGTCCGGTCTCACTCCATTCCGAGCGTTTTTCAATCCCCAAACCCTTGCGCACCGCCTCGGCAACGAAGTCAAATAGAAACCGCTCATCAGCGAACCTCACCTCCTGTTTTGTGGGATGGACATTGACATCAAGCCGGGAGGGGTCGGTCTGGAGAAATAGGATAAAGTTTGGCTGGCTACCGGTGGGCATTGGACCGTAGCCGTCATAAACCGCCCGGTTGACCACCTGGCTGCGGACCGGTCTTTGATTGAAAAATATTGCCTGCACCTCAGCAACCCCCTTCACCTGACTGGGCGCGGTAAAGAAGCCATAAAGCCCGATGAGGGGGTTGTCAATCTTAACCTCCACCATTCCTTCCACCATTTTTTTCTCAAACAAAGCATATAACCGGTCACGCACCTTTTCCACCGGGTAGAGTTTAACCAGCGAGCGTTCGTTGCTGATAAACTCAAACCCCACGCCGGGAAATGCGATGCAATAGTTTCTGAAAACCTCCAGCGCCAGCCGTAACTCATAGCCTTCGGACTTCAAAAAACCTCTGCGCACGGGCAGATTAAAGAAAAGCATGCGCACGGTTACCGTTGTCCCTTTTGCCCGGGCGGTCTCGGCAATCTCTTTAATTTCGCCGCCCTCCACCTCCAAGCGAATGCCCGGCAACCCCTCATCGGTGTTGGTCTCAATACTCATCCGGCTCACGGCGGCGATTGCTGCCAGCGCCTCGCCCCGAAAACCATAGGTTTGGATTTTTGACAGGTCCTCCACTGAGGTCAGTTTGCTCGTGGCATAACGGGAAACCGCCAACAGGACATCATCCCGGTCCATACCACAGCCGTCATCCGTCACCCGGATAAGATTTTTGCCGCCGGACTTCACCTCCACTTTTATCCTTTTCGCGCCGGCATCAAGCGAGTTCTCTATCAGTTCCTTCACCACCGAGGCGGGACGCAGGATCACCTCGCCCGCGGCAATTCGCCGCACCACCTCCTCGGGTAAGAGTTTTACCATTCCCATATTAATTGATAACCGAGAACCTTTCTGCCTTAGTCATTCGTTTCCATCTCATAGTCAACGGTCACGGAGATAACGGCTCAGTTCTAACTTCATCCCGTCGCTTGCTGCAATCACTTCGCAACCGGTTCGTTCGCTCACCTCCTGTGCCAACTTCCAAGGTTTTGAGCGAATCATTGTCATTCCAAAATGGGTCATAATCGCCAGCCTCGGTTTCATCACCTTTATTAACTCCTCAACTTCCGGGAGATGAAGGTGGTCAAGGTTTGAGGGTTTATACCGCACGACATTATATATCACCACATCGGCCTGGTAGTGGCGGGCAAGTTCGGGGAAATAGGCGGTATCAGCGATATAAGAGAGGGTATATTTGTCCCAGGTGAACCGGAATCCGTATACCTCGCCCCGGTGCTGGTGCCGGACTGGGCAGGTAAAGAGCACCGGTCCCAGATCATATTGCCCGCCCTCTTTCAGCACCACCACCTCTTCAAGAAATTTACGCAGGTAACGAAATACTACCGGGTCTTCCCCTTCCAGCGCATCACCGGGAGCAAAGAGTTTTCCCCTGGGTTCGGTGCCACCCATCGTCATCGCCTCAATCATAACATTTACATCTGCCGAGTGGTCAAGGTGCCGATGGGAGAGAATTATTCCGGAGAGGTGGGTGGGGTCGAGCCGGTGCCGACTCCCAGTAGCTCGAACCAAGGCACCTGGACCAGGGTCAACAAGGAACTGGGTGTTACTGAGAGTAAACCAGATGCCGCCTGAAGCCCGCACCTGTTTGGCAATGACTATCCTTGCCCCACCAGAGCCTAAAAATATCAAACTATCTGCCCAATCGGCGCGACTCATTCCGCTCGGGAATTGTCTTTCGGTTTCTTTCAATATATTGAGGATAGGGGCTTTATTAACTACTGTCAATTATAGGCAGAGGACGGTGGTCGTCCGTAACGGTTACGGACTACGGGGTCTTATCCCGTAGCGTTGACTCCGAAGGGCAACAGGGTAAAATGAGGCAATGAGGCGCATTTTATTCCTAATATTAATTATCTTTGTTTTTACGGTTGGCTGCCGTCCGGCAGGGAAAAAGGTAAAGGTGAAGTTCTGGCATGCGATGGGTGGTGAGTCGCAGAAGACCTTAAAGGAGATGGTGGCGAAGTTTGAAAAGGAGAATCCGGATATCCATATTGAACTGGTGGGAATGGGTAACTACGATGCCCTGGCGCAGAAATTGTTAGGAGCGGTTGCGGTGCAGAATCCGCCGACAATTGCCCAGATGTATGAGAACTGGACAACCCAGTTGTATGCGGCAGGAGAACTGGAATTTCTGGAGGATTTCATCAAAGGTCCGAATGGGCTAAAAGAGGAGGAACTTAAAGATATTTATCCCGGACTTTTGGAAAACAACCGCTGGGAAGGAAGGCTTTTAACCCTTCCTTTTAATAAGAGCGTGCCGGTTTACTACTATAATGTGGAACTGTTAAAGGCGGTGGGCTATGATTCGTTTCCGAGGACCTGGTCAGAGTTTAAAAAGATGTGCGGCCGGGTGGTAAAAAGAGATGCGCGGGGTGAGGTGAAAGTATACGGGAGCGCCAATGGCACCGACATCTGGATATTCGGTTCAATGCTCTTCCAAAATGGTGGCAGGTTTTTGGATAAGGAGGACGGCACGCCGGAGTTCAACAGCGATGTTGGAGTTGAGGTATTGCAATTTCAGGTGGACCTGGTGCTTAAGGACAGTGTCCAGGCTCCTGTAACCGGGAGAAACCCAATGGACGATTTTTTGATGGGTAAGATTGCCACTTTGACTGGCAGTTCCACCTGGCGGGCACCAATAGTAGACAAGGAAACTTTTTTAGTAGGGATGGCGCCCATCCCGATATGGGAGAAGCCGGCAGCGATAATTTACGGCACCAACATCGGGATGTTCAAAAGGGCAACTCGGGAAGAAAAGGAGGCGGCATGGCGATTTATCAAATGGTTCATCGCGCCGGAGCAGCAGGTTGAGTGGTCACTGGGGACCTGGTATGTGCCGATCCACCGGGAATGTTTGGAGCATCCGAAGATGAAGGAGCGGCTAACAAAAACCCCGGGGTTAAAAGCGGCTTATGAGCAGATGGAGTATGGGGTATTTGAGCCGCGCGGTCTCAAATGGCTGGCAGGAAGAAAGGCGCTGGTTGAGGAACTGGAGGCGGCAACCCTGGGTGCTAAGAGTCCAAAACAGGCGCTGGACGATGCGGCGAAGAGGTATATGCGTCAAGGGGAAATCCATCCTCCTCCGTCTTCCGCCTCCCGTTCTGCGTTGTAGGGCAAACCTTTCAGGTTTGCAATTATTTTAAGATTAGGCAGAATTCGGCTAGCGTTCTGCCTCAGAATTCCTAATATATGAGCGGCGATTGTAGCGCACCGATTCCAGAATCAGCCCGGGGGCGGGCGCGGTCTGGAAGGGACGATGTTTCTTGCCGGCAAGGGCGGCGTGGATGTCCATTTTAGTTAGGCGAGTAGAGGCATAGGCAACCATCGCACCGACAATCCGACGGACCATTTTATAAAGGAAGCGGTCACCGGTAATAGCAATTTTGATTTCATCGCCACTCTTTTTTACCCGGATAGAAGTTATTTGACAGATACCATTCCCTTCTCGGGTTTGGCAGAAATGATTGAAATCTTTTTTACCTAAAAACAGGTTTGCCGCAGTCTTGAGCCGATTGATGTCAAGCGGTTGGTGTAATTCCCAGGCGTGATGGCACCGGAGCGGTGAGCGACCTATAATAATATAATAAATGTAAGTTTTGCTTTTTGCCTGGTAGCGGGAGTGGAAATCAAGCGGGGCGACTTCGGCTTTTTTAACCACAATCTCCTCAGGTAGATAGGAGTTTAACGCTAGGGGAATTTTTTCTACCGGTAGTTTGGAGTCGGTTAAAAAGTTGGCGGTATAATTCCGGGCAGAAACGCCGGCGTCGGTCCTGCCACAGCCATAGAGAGTGATATCTCGGCCAAAGAGTTTCTTGAGGGCGCTTTGGAGTTCTCCTTGAATGGTAGGGCGGTTGGGTTGAATCTGCCAACCAGCATAGTTGGTGCCATCAAACTCTATCGTGAGTCGGATGTTGCGCATTATCGGCAAAGAATCACAAAGAGTGCGAATGCCAAAGCAGGTCCTAAAAGGAGGAAATCATAGGGCTTTATTAGCGGAGGAGGGGAAGAATCAATTGAGGCGATGGTAAGGTGGACGATTTTGGATTCTATATCCTTTTGGGCGGCAGTTAATCTCTGGTCAATCGCTTCGGGGAGGTGATGGATGTCTCGGACCCGAATATCGGTAAAATGAGGGATGAGTTGCAGGGTAAGGGTGAGAATGACAGGCAAATTTTTGAAAAGGCGGCTGGGCTTAAGGGTTCTTTGTAACGCGAAAAGTAACTCTTCTGGCGGGCAACTGCTGATCAGAAGGAGTGCAAGAGAAGATGCCCAAATGAGTCGGTAAGAGAGGATAAAACCTGTCCAGGCGCCGGTGAGACTAAAGAAAATGATTTTGGGAGACGGTCCTAAAAGGGCATTGGCTAGGATAATGGAGGGTGCCAGCCATAAAAAGGTTCTTAGTGAGGAGAGGGAGGTATTATTCCTGAAACCTTCGGCGGTTTTTGGCACGGAACGGGGAAAGGTAATAATATATAGGTAGAGAATGAGTGCTAATGAAGCGGCGACTTCTTGATAGCGGTTAATGGCAAAAAGCCCCGGGGTGCACAATAAGAAGGTAAGGATGCGCCCCAGTGGTGTAGGTAAATGGCTTTCAGCGGCAGGTTTGCTTATCGCTTCGCTTCTTGTGGTTTTGAGCACTTCATACACAGCCGGGCATAAGGGACCATTTCCAGCCGGGCATAAGGAATCGGTTCGCCACATTGTTCGCAGATTCCGTAAGTGCCTTGGACGATCCGAGCCAGGGCTTCGTCAATCTCGCGCAGGGCATGGAACTCAATTGACTTTAATTGGGAGGCGAATTCACACTGGAAGTTTTCGCTTCCCTGGTCGGCGATATGGGTACGATGGGCGGAAAGTTCGCCGGAGTTGGCCGGAATATCCATAACCTCGCGGGTGAAGTTGCCCTGTCGCAAGATACGCTGTTTTTCTTCAAGTAGGTTCTTTTGGAGTTGGAGCAGTTCCTTTTCGCTGAACAGCGGCTGTCGCTTTTTTTTCGCTTTATTATTATCTGCCATCGGTCCTCCTTTTTATTTTGAGCCGACAGGGCTCATTATTGATTTTTACCTCTTTTTCAATATCGGGCGATAATGGTTCGGTTGATTCTTGGTCAGCACACCTGATTCGGGGAATGATTTCCACTGATAGTGTTTCCTGACGGATGAAGTCCTGAAACATATTGATTGCCGCCTGGAGTCTGGGGGTTGTTTCGCAGGCGAGGATGATTCGGTCGGTTACTGCCAAACCCGCCGCCTTGCGCATAGTCTGGACATGACGGATTAACTCCCGGGCTAAACCTTCATACTCCAATTCTGGGGTCAAATTGGTATCAATCCCGACGGCAAACTCTTCACTTTCCTGAACGACACAACCGGCAGGAAAGGGCTCATCCGGGTTAAGAAGAACCACCTCGCGGACATTCAGCTCCTCTTTGATGAGGTCAATTAGGTCAACTCGGGCGGTGAACAGTTGACCGGCGGTCGCGCGGATGAATAGTTTTGGTAGCGGCTGGCGCACTTTAATCTGTGCCTTTTCTCGGGCAGAGTGTCCTAAGGATACCACGGTCCGAACCCTTTTCATCTCCTCCTCTATGCTGGGGTCAATCAGTTGGGAATCCGGTTCGGGATAAAAACAGAGAAAGATGCTCTCTGGCGCCTGCGGGTCAGAACTGCGCACCAGGTTCTGGTAAATTTCTTCGGTGATAAAGGGGATAAACGGGGCAACGAGTTTTATTAAGGTGACTAGGCAGGTGTAGAGAGTATGGTAGGCGGACAATTTATCGGTGTCGCTGGCCGACTTCCAGAAACGGCGCCGGCTGCGCCGAACAAACCAGTTGGAAAGGTCGTCAACAAACTCCTCTACCGCCAAGGCAACCGGGGCGCAATCGTAATCATCCAACCGATTGCGGGAGAATCCGACAAGCCAGTTAAGACGGGATAGAATCCAGCGGTCCAAGACACTCAAATCGCTCAACGGCACCTTTAACTTGGCGGGATTGATTTTATCAATGTTGGCATAGGTAACAAAGAAACTGTAAACATTCCACAGGGTTAAAAGACGCCGTTTTACCTCTTCGCCTCCTTTGAAGCCGAAGAGTAAATTCTGGGTGGGATTGTGGCGGATAAATAACCAGCGCATCACATCTGCCCCCATTTTTTCTACCGCCTCCTCCACTTCAATGGCATTACCCCAGGATTTATGCATTTCTCTGCCGTCCTCGGCTTTCATTGTCGCGTAGCCAAGCACAACCCGGAACGGGGCACACTTCTCCAGAACCGTGCTCATCGTCAAAATCGCATAAAACCAGTTTCGGAATTGTCCGGGGAAAGATTCGGTAATGAAATCAAAGGGAAACCACTCCTGCCAGTATTTCCGGTCGGTCAAATAATTGGTAGTAGAAAATGGCACAATGCCGGCGTCAAGCCAGGGGTTACCGACATCCTTAATCCTTCTGACCAGACCGGAGCATCTCGGGCAGGCGATTTTGACCTCATCCACCCAGGGTCGGTGCGGCGAATGTCCGGCAAACTTTTCCCAGCCCTCCTTTGCCCGTGCCTTTAACTCTTCTGGTGAACCGATTACATCAAACCAGCCACAGCGGCACTTGTAGATTGGCAGTGCCAAACCCCAGTACCTTTTTTTGGAGATGCACCAGTCACCCATATTCTTTAGCCAGTCCAGTTCTCTTTCCAGTCCAAACTCGGGAATCCAACGAACACTCCGGGCGGATTGCATAATTTCTTCCCGAAGCGGGTCCATGGCAATAAACCACTCATCAACCAGTCGGAAGACCAGTTCCTCACCGCAACGCCAACATACCGGATAACGATGAGTGTAATCCTCAACCCGGTAAAGAAAGCCCTTCTGTTTTAAAACAGTAAATATTTCCTCTGGGACCTCTTTGGCAGGTTTGCCGGTAAGCCAGCCAAAACCTTCCCGAAAAGTTCCATCCTCATTAAGAGGTGCGATGACCGCCAGTCCCTCCTCTTTTCCTAAAATGAAGTCCTCTTTACCACAACCAGGGGCAATATGAACAATGCCTGTGCCCTCTACCGAACTCACATCCTTCCAAAGAACAACCCGGTGCTCCACTCCCTTTTGGGCCGGGAGTTCATCAAACGGTCCTTCATACTTAATGTCCTTCAACTGCCGTCCGGGAAATTCCTCAATGACTTCAGTGTCAGGACCTAGCACCCTAATGAGTTCCTTAGCCAGGATATAAACCGCGCCATTCCTTTTTGCCCGAACATAGATGAGGTCGGGATGGACGGCGGCAGCGGTGTTGGCGGTAAGGGTCCAGGGTGTGGTGGTCCAGACAAGAAGATATTCGTTTTTCTTGCCTCTTATTGGAAACTTGAGAAATACCCCTGGGTGGACAAGTTCTCGATACCCTTCAGTGGCAATTTCCATATCGGAGATGGCGGTGCCGCATCGGGCGCACCAGGGCATCACATCAGTTCCTTCATAAATCAGCCCCCGCTCGTGACACTTCTTCAAGAAAAACCAGATGGTGTAGTTGTTCTCGTCAGACATTGTATAATAGGAGTTCTCCCAGTCCATCCACTGCCCGATGAGTATTGACTGCTCGGTCTGGAGGCGAGCAAATTTTCGCACCCTTTCCTTACACTTTTCCACAAACCGGGCAATGCCGAAGGATTCAATGTCCCGCTTTGATTTGAATCCCAACTCCTTTTCTACCTCCACCTCAACCCAGAGCCCTTGACAGTCAAAACCGTTCTGGAAACGCTGGTCAAACCCCAGCATCGCCTTATAGCGCTGGAAAAGGTCCTTATAGGTTCTTCCCCAGGCATGATGAACGCCCATTGGCCCGTTGGCGGTTATTGGTCCGTCAAGGAATCGGAACTTAGGTCCGCCGCGGTTGCGTTCCATCAGGCGATAAAAATGTTTTCCTTCTTCCCAGAACCGTCTGATTCTGGTTTCAATCTCCAAGTGGTTTGGCTGGGGAGGCACCGGCTTAAACATAACCTATCTCTCCGTCCTATTTAATAAGAACCGGCCCGACCTGAATTCCGAGCGTCACCCTGAAACATCGGCCAGGAGGAGGCGGCAGGACCGCCTTTACCCATGACACAAAACGCCTGCTTCCCGGACCCAACATAAATTGAGCCGTCAGCGCCAATTTTGGGTGCGGAGACCCACTCCTCTATCGTTTCGCTTATCCCTAACCTCGTTGCCCACCGTCTTGTTCCGTCAATGGCGTTGATTGCGAACAAGGAATCCACCATATCTTCCGCCGCCGCGAGGAAGTAAACAACCCCTTCTTTTGAAACCGCGGGCATTGATAAAAGATATTCTCCAGGAATGAGGAACTCCCATTTCTCCACCTGTTCAACCGGGTCAATCGCAACCAGCCGCCCCACAGCGGTAATATAAACTGTGCCATTGCCATCAATTGCCGGGCTGGAAAGTCCATCACCAACCTTCATCTCCCACTCTTTACTGCCGTCGTTCAAATTCACCGCGGTAAGCCAGCCGTCATCGTCAACTACATACACTAAACCCCGGCTGCCATCTATCGCTGGTGATGCCAGTATTGGTTGTCGCACAACAAAGCCCCACTTCACCTGCCCGGAATTTGGGTCAAGGGCAAAAAGGCTCTCTTCCTGAGCAGTAAAGACCGTTCCATCGCTACCAATAACCGGGGAATAGTTACCGCCGCCACGATAAAATGCCCATTTTCGGTTTAATGTATTAGGGTCAAGGGCAAAAAGGGTATCGTCATCGGTTTGGAGAAAAATGGTGCCGTCAGCACCGAGCGCAGGCGGGACGCAAACTGGCGAGGTGAATCGGGTAGAGCACTTTACAGTTGCTGAGTCGGTGAGGGCGTAAAACTTTCCTCCTTCAGTGCCGATGAATATTGTTCCATCATCACCCATTACCGCTGCGAGAGCAAATTCCTCCTCCTCCGGGTCGGTAAACTCCCATCGTCTTCCGCCGGTGGAATACCGGGCAAGAAGGGCAGGAATCTCTGCTGCCGGGATATAAACCTTCCCATTCGGGTCAATGGTAAAAATGCTACTGGTAAAACTTGCTAACTCCTCCGGGTCTTCAGGGTCAGAATAGGAGAAACTCCACAGTATATCCCCTTCCTTATGAGGCTGGGGTTTCGGACAGCCGCCGAGAAATAACTGGATAATAGTAAATAGCCAAACTAACAACAACAATTTCTTCATTTTTACTCCTTTTTTAATAAAGTATAAAATACTCGGGAATTGGTATAAGTCAAATATAAGAAGAGGACGAGGGATGAAGGCGGAAGGCGGAAAAGAGGATATAACTTCCGCATTCCACATTCTGACTTCCGCATTCTCCTTCCAGGGGTTCGGGACGCCGTCTGTTACCCCTGAAACTAAAAACCAAAAACTAAAAGATTTTTCTTGACAGCGGAAATAAAATTGTTACACTTTTGCCGAAAGCGAAAATGCGTAACCTTTTCATTCTGATATCATCAACTTGGTGCGGTGAAGAGGTGGGCATTTTTCGCTTCATATTCCTAAAAAGAGAGGAGGTGTAAAAAGATATGAAGAATCGAGGCTTCACCCTGATTGAGTTACTGGTGGTAATTCTGATTATCGGTATCCTGTTAGCACTCATCATTCCCAACTTCGTCCTTTTCCAGGAGCGGGCGCGTCGTTCCTCAGTAAAGAACAATATGCATGTGATTCAGACAGCGCTTGAGGCTTATGCGGTTGACCATTACGGCAATTATCCTACTGAGGACCTTTCTTGGGAAGCGGGTGATGAAACTGGTATCTGCCTGTGGTTTCCGGGTGGCGACCCAATCGGCATAGAGGGTGAACCAAAACCGGGGAACTTTCCGGTTAACCCTTATGACGGTATGCGTTACAACGACGACGAGAAAGATGAGATGGACTTAGATTACGAGTCGTTCTATGGCGAACTTGAGCCAGGAGCAAATGCCCGGATCCGAGGTGCTGATGATGATTGTCCATATGTAGACTTTGGCGGAACGCCTGAGTATCCGGGCGGTATTGGCATTGCCACCTACTTACCAGCATTCGGCTTAGAGGCGCCACAGGAGTATGGGATTTACGGTTTCGGTCGTGATGTTACCTATCCGATGTATGACCTGACTCCTCTTGCCGACGACCCACAGGACGAAGAGTCGTGGATTTTCTTCGTTTTGCATAACTAAACCTCAATACCGTTTTGGGGTGGTCAAATAGACCACCCCTTTTTCTTTTATTCCGACCCACCTCGGTTCTGGGTGGAAAGGCTGAAGACGGCAGTCCGTAACCGTGCCCCGTGTTCCTTGACGAATTACATAGAGGAAAGACGGTCCCCTCGGCTCCGTCATTCCGACCGAGCCAACGGCGAGTGGAGGAATCCTTTCGCTCGGGGCAGGCTTTGCCGAGCCCGATTCGGGTGTTCGCTCGGGGCAGGCACCTCGCAAATGGAAAAGTTAAGATAGATATGCGAGATTAGGAATAGTGAGGTTTGAGAAAAAGGTTGCGATTTGGGCTATTTTGCCACGCAAAAAATTCTACCTATAGGTAGAAAAATTACAAAAGGGTTTTTATTGGCTATCTCCTTAATTTTAAAAGCATTATAGTAATTGTTTAGAATTTTAGACCCCAGCCCCCAGGTAGCCCCCTTGATTACCTGTTAAGTTATAATTTATGTAATCACCAAAATCGCCCTGCACATAGTTCTTTAGACTATCTCCAAAATAATTTTGGTAGTAATATTTTAAGTCGCTCCGGTTTTGATTACGGACATAACTGGCTTAATAATACTGTTAAAAACCCGCCAAATCACCATCGGAATTATTCTCCTCTTAACCCCACCAATTACCCCTTTTGTTATAGCGAGCGAAAATAGGCAATTTTCTCCATTAGGTTATTTCATAGTTTTTAGTTCTTCCTTTGTAGGGCACTCTACCCGAATCGGGCAGAGTGCTTGCGGGAAAAAACAAAATGTCGCACAGGGATTTGATTTATACAAAGCATTGACATAAGAACTTTTGCCTTTATAATGGAGGGGTTATGTCTGTAGCAAGCCATCCGATAATAGAAACGGTTCGCTTGAGTAAAACCTACCGAACCGGATTGAGGATGAAAAGGGTCCAGGCGCTGGTTGACCTGAATCTGCAGGTGGAGGAGGGTGAGATTTTTGGATTTCTCGGACCGAACGGTGCCGGCAAGACAACCGCGATAAAAATCTTAGTTGGTTTAACAAAACCGAGCCGAGGTTATGCATATATTTTGGGAAAGCCACCGCGCAACCCTCAGGTAAAAAGAAAGGTAGGGTTTTTACCGGAGTCGCCATATTTTTATGAATATCTGACCGCTCAAGAGTTTCTGGTGATGGCGGCACAGATTTCTGGCGTGCCCCGAGTAGATATAAAACACCGGGTGAAAGAGGTTTTAAAAATGGTGCGGATGGAGGATGCGGCAAATCTGCAGATGCGAGGATTTTCCCGGGGGATGCTCCAGCGGATCGGAATTGCCCAAGCACTAATTCATGACCCAAAACTGGTGATATTGGATGAACCGATGGGAGGGCTTGACCCTATCGGCCGGAAGGAGTTTCGGGACATTATTGTCGGTCTTCGGGAGCAAGGCAAGACGGTTTTCTTTTCTACTCATATTCTTGCTGATGTGGAGATGATCTGTGACCGGGTAGGTCTGATAGTGGCGGGAAGAATGGTAAAAATGGGGAGGCTTAAGGAAATTCTCACCGCCGAGGTGGAATCGATTGATGTAACTTTGAAAGGTGCCTCAGGAAAGATTCGCAAGGCGCTGGAAAGGGTGGCGCAACGGGCGCTGCAATCCGGGGAGCTTTTAATGCTGACAGTTAGAAATGAGGAGGAGGTGGAGCGGGTTATGAGCATCGCTCGCGAGGCTGATGTCCGTATTACTGCAATTGTTCCCCGGGTTAAGACGCTGGAGGACTTCTTTATGAGTCAAGTGAAAGGAGAGAATTGATGCTCCAACGCATATACGGTATGGCACTCAATACATTTCGCGAGGCGATTAGAGACCGCATTCTAATAGCACTGATCGTTATTGCCATTGTGGTGATGGGGACGGCGAAATTGGTTCAACCGGTGGCAATGGGTGAGGCGGAGAAGATTATTAAGGACCTGGGGTTGTCAGCGATAACACTCTTCTGCGTTCTTATCGCCATTCTAATAGGAGGAAGGATTGTATACCGGGAGGTTGAGAAAAGGACCATTTATCTTATTCTTGCCCGACCGGTGCGAAGGGGCGAGTTTATTTTAGGTAAATACATCGGACTCATCGTCGTCCTTATTCTCAGCCTAATGGTTATGACCGTCGGGTTTTATGCGGTGCTATTAATCACTCGAGTTCCTATTACATTTAATCTCCTTTGGGCGGTAGTTATGACCGCTTTTGAACTTATTTTACTCACCGCGGTAGCGGTGCTATTTTCCACCTTTGTTACTCCGGTGGGTAGTGCGGTTTTTACCTTTATGATTTATTTTATCGGACACAGTACCCATTTACTCAAACATTTGGCGGTTATGACCCCCTTGCCGCTCATTAAATTTATCAGTCTTTTCCTTTACTTTATTTTACCAAATCTCAACAACTTTAACATCCGGGGAGATGTTGTCTACGGCGTTCCTCTCAACCCCCAGGCGATGGTATTTTCGGCTCTTTATTCTCTATTGTATACCTTTACCCTTCTCTTGATAGCGGTAATTGTCTTTGACCGCAAGGATTTTTAATGGAACTCACCGAAATTACTCATAAAGAAATCAGGCGTCCAGAGTGGGTTATCAGTCTTCTCCCAATGGTGGTGGTCGTCTGGGGATTTGTGGGAATTTATTTACTGCAACTGACGATTGATTCTTTCAGCCGGCGCGCTAGTGAAAGAGTGGTTCAGGAACTCGCCTATTTCCCTTCCGGGCTGGCGTTGCGGGAGAGTAGTATTGAGTATGACGAACTGTTCGCCGACTTTATCTGGCTAACTGCTATTGATTACTACGGCCGGCATCTAGAGACCGATCGGCGCTACGAATGGCTTGGGCACATTTTTGAAATCCTTACTACCCTTGACCCACGCTTTATCGGCGCCTATCGCTTTGGCGCGATGACCCTCGCTTGGGATGCCAAAAAGCCTATGGAGGCATTGACGCTGCTCTCTTTTGGGATGAAGGCTAACCCGTTATCCTGGCAATTACCATTTGACGCTGGCTTTATTAATTATATGTTGCTCGGTGATTACAAGTCGGCGGCGGAATTATTCCAAATTGCGGCGAAACTTCCCGATGCCTGGAGGATAGTTACTCGCTGGGTTCCTTACCTCTACGCCAAGAGCGGTGATTTTGAGACTGCTAAACAGATGTGGTCCGATTTGTATTACAGCACCCAAAATCGGCGGCTGCGGGAACTGATACTCCGGCAGCTCAGATGGCTGAAGTTTGAAGAGGGTGTTAGGAAGATTAAGGAGGCGATAGACCGTTTTGCTGATAAAGAGCGCCGTTTACCCGTCAGCATAGAAGAACTGGTTCAACGCGGCTACTTAGAAACAGTTCCCGAAGAGCCCTATGGCGGAAGGTATTATCTCAAAGGGGGTGAAGTCCATACTACCACCCCACCAAGTAAACGGGGAGGATAAAATTAATTATATGCAGAACTTGACAGGTGGGAGCGATATTGATAAAATTGAAAAGGAGATATTATGTGGAATAAAAAGATTTATATAAGAGGAGTCAAATGTAGGGCAAACCTTTTAGGTTTGCATCCGGAAAGCTGCGCCGGAACGGGCGTCCGGCTTGGGCGGCGAGCGGCAGGCGGTTTTACTTTAATTGAACTCTTGGTGGTGATTATGATTTTGGGAGTCTTGATGGGTATGGCGGTGCCGAGATTTTCGGGAATCCGTGAACAGGCAAGGGTGGGCGCGATGAAGATGAACTTGCACAATGTTCAAATTGCCATTGAAACATTCCATCAGGAGTTTGGCTATTATGCGGAAGATTTTTATGAAGATGGCTACGGTTGCATATTTCCCGGTGGTGAATTTGATGTGAGCATTGGGAAACTCCCTATCAACCCCTGGACCAGCGAAGAGATGGACCCGGACGATTTCAATCCAGAAGATTATGATAATCTCACCGATATCAGCAACACCAGCGAAGGCGGTCCGAACGATGTCTACGGCTATGAACCGGGTGAGATTGTTTATGGAATCTGGCAACCCCCCGGTTCACTCTACCCTACTCACTATGGACTGGTTGGCATTGACCACAGCGGATGCTCTATCCGGGACTTTGGTCCAACCAATGAGGCGATTATTTTTGTGCTGCACAACTAACTAAGTAGGAGGTAGGGTTGCGGAAATTCTTGACATTGGCGAGAAAAAAGACTACAATCACCAGTATGGATACCCGTAAGGAGCCGGGAGACCGAAGACGGAAGATGGTCCCCGGTCAGCGGTCATCGGTCTCGGGTCTCTCATTTGGCGGGTTTACATTGGTGGAACTTTTAGTAGTTCTTTCGGTTTTGGGGCTCCTTCTTGCCTTCTTTGTTCCACCGATGATTTCTCGGATTATTACCAACGCCCGGAGAGTTGCTACCCTTCAAGAGCTTAATACTCTGCGTGAGGCGATAATGGGAAATCCCGATGTCCAAGTTGGTGGAGAAATGGTCGGGTCGGGTTTTAAACATGATGTCGGCAGATTGCCCCGTCATCTGGTGGAACTTGCCACCCGTAATCCATTTGAGGGGATTTATGCTTCGGTAATGTATTTAGGCAAAGAGACGCTCGCCGCTTGGGACCCCTATATTCAAAAAGGATGGAATGGACCTTATATCAGAGAAGATGGGGAGATGGGTTATTGCTACGATGCCTGGAATGGCGCCTACCGCTACTGGGTGGAAGGCAATGACACTCTGGGATTAGAGAGCCCTGGTCCTGATGGGCTGTTCTGGGGGCAACCCGGGGCGGTTAGAAACGATGATATCAGAGTGAGGTTTTAGGGATGCGAAAGGCGAAAGGCGAAAGGCGGAACGCGGGGGTTACCCTTATAGAACTATTGGTAGTTTTGATGATTTTGAGTTTGATTCTCACCGCAGCAGTCAAGACTTGGGATGTAACGCTGGAACGAGGGAGGTTTGAGCAGACCCGGCAGAAGTTGGATAAGATTGCATTGGCGATTACCGGTGACCCGAATTACATTGTTGGCGGCGTTAGAGCTGACTTCGGTTTTATTGGCGATATGGGTGTATTACCGCGGAGTCTTACTGACCTGGCGGTTAAACCGGATTGGGTTTCACCGCCAGAAAGCAGCCTCTGGCGAGGTCCTTATATTAAAGGGACTTTTGCCCAGTCTCCTGAAGGCTACCGGATTGATGCTTGGGGTGATACTATTATATTTCACCGCGACAGTCTCTTTTTGCGCAGTTACGGCGGGGGTGGTTTGGTTAACCGAAGTCGCTGGATAACCCGGTCCTTAGGTTATTCAGTTAAAGATGTCCTTCAGAATAAGGTTACTGGCTGGGTTTATGACCAGTTTGGGAATCCTCCGCCCGATTCCTTACTGCAAAAATCGGAATACCGGTTAGTGGTTGAACTTAACTACCCTCGTAATGGCGTGATTTATCGGGACGATTATACGATGACCCCGGGTAGTAATGGGCGATTTGAGTTTCAGAATGTTCCTCAAGGAGTCCATCGACTGATAGTGAGGTTCTGGTGTTTTGTGCCGCCGCCCGGGAGTTGTGATAGTGTTGTCAAAATGGTGACGGTTTTTCCACGGGCTGGGGCACAAGATATTGAGGTTAGAATGAATGTAAATTGGGCAAATCCGAGCTTATGAATCCAAAATCCAATTCCGGTTTTACCCTAATGGAGCTTTTGGTAGTTCTATTAATCATCGGGTTGTTAAGCACCGTTGCTATTCGGACAATTGATGCCACCCGGGACCGAGGACTTTTTGACCAGACCACTAAGGAGATGAAAGAAATTATTTATGCGATGGTGGGAAATCCTAACTTGACAGCTAATGGTCGGCGAGTAGATTTTGGTTTTTATGGTGATATGATGCGACTTCCTTTGAGCCTTAGAGAGTTGGTGGAAAACACCACCAGTTCTCCTAATTGGCATGGACCTTATTTCCGAGTGGATTTTCTCCAGGATACGGTTGGCTATCGACTGGATGCTTGGGGAAATCCCTACACCTATGACCCGGAGCAAGCCACAATTGCCACTTTAGGAAATGGGAAATATCCGATGACGATGCGGATTGTTGACTCCGTTACTCATCTCACAAATAACTATATTGTTGGCAATGTAACTGATGGAGAGAATAACCCGCCAGGAGATAAGGCAACCACTGTGGGGATAAAATTGATTTTCCCGGATGGCACATATTATTTCACCACACCGGACCCTGGGGGGTTTTATGAGTTCTCACCGAGCACTCATGGCCCAATTCATATTGGCACCCATAAAATTGTCGCCTCTCGTCCCGGTGGAGATTCTATTGTTCGGTTGGTAACGGTGCTTCCCCGGAGTAAAGTGACGGTGGACTTTCGTTTTGCCCGACCATTTAAAAACTACCTTCAGATGGTAGGTAAACCGACCCTTTCTAATGATTCTGCTGGTTTTATTTTTAAGGTGGTCAATGCTGGGGGCGAGGAGGTGCTGGTTAGTTCATTTGCCTTTATGGAGGCACCAGATGACGCCTTTATGGGAGATGGGTTGATCAAAAGTGAAGAGGAGGAACACCAAATAAATCTTACTCCTCCATTACCCGGGAAAGGAGACAGTGTTTCAGTGTCGCCAGCTTTTGGGATTCAGCCTGATAGGGGCGAAGAGGTGTGGTTTTCCTTAAACTTCCAGAACTCTCCATCCGGTGGAGGTAAGGCAAACATCTACAGCAAGAGGTTTCGCTTGAGGTTTAATGATGGTTCAGAGATTGTTGTCATACCGCGGTGATAGTTGAGAAAAGGAGGTAATTTGGCAACGAAAATTTTTGGCGGAGGGGGTAAAGGAACCCTCTGTATTGATATTGGTTCCAACTCGGTAAAGTTTGTAAAAATAGAGGGGGGGCGAGTTGTTGATTATGGATTAAAGGAGATCGGAGAGGCGTTTGACATTCCGGCGATTCTCCGGGAACTAATTAAAGACTATCGTCCCCGGGAGGTTTTTACATTCGTTTCCGGACCCTCGGTGAGTTTGCGCCAAGCGCCTTTTCCTAAGATGGCGCGGCGGGACCTTAAGGAGGCGATCTTCCTGCGGTTAGATAAGTACTCGCCCTTTACCCAAGATGAGGCGGTCTTTGATTTCAAGACATTAGGACCGGTGCGAGAGGCCGGGACGATTAAGGACAATGTAATGGTAATTGCGGCGCGGAAGGATATTGTTTCTGACCACATCTCAACATTACGGAAGGCGGGGTTGGAACCAACCGGAATTAGTGTGGCACCGTTTGCCCTTCAGGCGGCGGTGAAGAAGTTCGGTCGGTTGCGTCCTGATGAGACGGTATGTCTCTTGGATATTGGCGCGGAATTTACCAATATAATATTTATGAAAGGGGAGCGTCTTGACCTCGCCCGGATGGTAACCACCGCCGGTAATGCGATTACCGAGGCGATGACCGTAGCAATAACCACCGAGGAGGGGCAATTAGCTCTGGACGCCTATGATGCTGAGGATTTGAAACGAAAATACGGCATTCCTCAAGAAGACAGTCAGGAAAGGTTGCCTTCAGGGGTTTTGGTAAAGCGGTTAGCCATCCTGCAGCGACCAGCATTGGAGAGGTTTATAGCCGAAGTGAATCGCTCCATTGAATATTACCGTCGGGAGTTTGGTGAGGAGAAAATTAACCGGCTACTGATATGTGGCGGCACTGCGGCAATGAAGGGACTCCGCGAGTATCTTCAGACCAGCACTGGCATCACCACTGAGTTCTTTGACCCGTTCCGGGATTTTGGTCTATATCGGAAAGGGACTTCCCCGGGCGAAGAGTTTGGTCATCGCTTAGTGGCGGCGCTGGGGTTATATTATGACCATACCGCGGTTAACCTCCTGCCTGCAGAGATAAAAAGGGGCATTGTTGTTGGTCGGGATGTCCGGATGGTGACCATCGGTGGAATTGCCTGGATTGGTATTTTGATACTGGGGTATATTCTAATTGCCGGCTGGTCAGGAATTTTGACTGGTGAGGTTGCCAGATTGAAAAATGAGATTAAGGCGACAGAGGAGCAAAACCAGAGTTATTTTGCGTTAGAAAAGGAGATTGCTGATTTGGAGGCAAGGGAGCGGGCGCTGGAGAATGTAATTGGGGAGGTTTCACCGACAGTGCCGGTGATGGCAAAATTAAGCACGGTTGTGCCGCCGAACATTCAAATTAATACTTTCACTTTGAGTAACCGTTCCAATGTAAAGATGACGGGAATGGTTAGCGGTGAGCCGCATCTTTTGGATATTGACCTTGCCCAGTTTTTAATTAACCTTGAACGCACGCCTACTTTTTCCCAGGTTCAGTTAGTTTCCAAGAACCGAAGTAGTTTCCAAGGCGAAACGGTCTTGGAATTTGAAATTCAGTGTGTCACGGAGTAAATTATGGGATTAATTGAAAGAAGGGTAGTATTAGTTGGCTTAATCGCCTATGTGGTTTTAGGGATTGTTGCCTGGTTTTTGCTCTATCAGCCCCGGATAAAGGCGCGGCAGAAGACCGCCGCAGTGGTAGCGCAATTGAAAAAGGAACTTGCCGAGACCAAGGCAAGAATTGCTCAGATGCCCCGATTGCGGCAGCGAAGGGATGAACTGGAAACTCAAATTCGCGATATTTGGGCGCGGGTGGTGCCCCGTTCTGAGATGCTCAGTCTGTTTCGCTCCCTTTCTCAGGAGGCAGAGCGACATCGGGTGCACTTCTTAGAGATTTCCCCCCCTGGTCTTGATACTCTTCTTCAAGAGGAAGGGGCAGGAACTCAGGTCCGACCGGTGCCGTTTTTAGTTACCGCGCAGGGACGATATCTGGATGTCGGTCAGTTTGTTCAAAGTCTTGCTCAATATCCTTATTTCGTCCGGGTGTTGGATTTTGATATAAATGCCCGGGAGGACATCCGTCCGGAGATTGAGGCAAAACTCTTAATTAACATTTACGCATCAACTCTGGCAGAAGGGAAGAGGTTGTGAGGCGAATTTTTCTTTTGTTGATTCTAATTGCGGTAGTGGTTGTGGCCGGAATGTTTCTTATTAAAAGACCAAAGAGCACTTCTACAAGACGTCCAAGGGCAAGCACGCAAACCGACTCCTTGGCACAAAAAACTACTGCTGCCCGACCTGCGGCTCGGGGAAAGACAGTCGGTAAATTAAAGGCGCAGACAAAAGAGGAAAGGGCAAAGGAGCGCAAGCGACAGCGGGAAGAGGAGAAGAGGCGAAGAAAAGAGTTGCGCCGTCAGGAGAGGGAGCGGCGGCGGATGCTAAAATATAGTAGCAGGTTAAGGAAGGGAAAGAAAAGGGGTTCTAAAGGGGCATATTATGTCTTGAAGGCGATTGTCTCTTTGGGTGACGAGAGTTATGCGTTAATTGACAATCGTCGCGTAAAAGTCGGAGATGTGGTGATGGGTCGGAAGATTGTGGCAATTTATACCAACCATATTGAGATTGAGGCGTTTGGACGAAGAAGCGTCGTTAGGGTCGGTGAAAGCCTTTTACCGACTAGCTACTTTATGCAAAGGAAACAAAGGGTATAATTAAAAAATGAGAAAGGAGTGGATTTGAAGGAGCGAATATTAGCCATTTTAGCGATCGGGGTTACGGTGCTAATAATCTATACATTGACGTTCCGAACAAAAACTTTAGGGGTGAAGGTCGTTTCCCCCCACTCATCCGAGGCGGTGGCCACGCAGGTTAGCCGATCGCCGAAAAAACAGGAGGTAACTCCATCGGAAAAGCAACCGGTGTCTTCCTCATCCAGCGAGAAAACAGAAATCGCCACCGAGGCGGTAGAGTGGGGCAGTGACCCGTTCGTTCGGGACTGGATTCTTTTTAGCGAAGTAGCCAATTTAAACCTTCGGGCGATTACCATAACCACTTCTGGTGCCAGCGCCTTGATTAACAATCAGATTCTTCAGGTTGGCGACGAGATAAATAGAAAACGGGTGGTTAAAATCGAGGAGGATAAGGTAATATTAGAACAGGGTGGTCGAACATTTACTTTGACACTGGGGGAGTAGATTATGAAGAACAAAAGAAGAGTTTTGACGGTAATTATAGTAATATTTGCTCTATGGGCGATAGTTAGGGCTCAAGAGCAAGTGGTGGTTCGGGATATAACCATTGACAAACTTCTTGAGGGTGTACGGGTGGCTGTTGCCTGCAGCAGAACGCCTAATATCAGTTCGTTTGTTACCCATGAGCCACCGACGCTAGTGGTGGATATTATGGATGCGGTTAGCAAAGTTCCAACTGAAGAGGTTAGTTGCCGGTATTATCCGGTGCGAGCGGTGACGGTGAAACCGAGCGAGGTGACCCAAGGGGTTCGGGTTACCGTGCATTTGCGCGACTTAGTTCAGTCGCGAATTGTCAATGAAAATGGTGTAATCTCTATTGACCTGGGGACGACGCCGCTTCCCTCAGCTCCTACGGTTGAGATAAAAGACCAATTCAGTGACAAGCCACCATTGACGCTACTGGTCCAGGAGGCGGATGTTGCCAGCGTTTTGCAGATGATCGCCCGGCAGTTTGGCTTGAATATCTTAGTGACCCAGGATGTAAAGGCGGTAGTGAGTGTCAGGCTGAATCAGGTGCCTTTGCGCGCCGGAATGGATGCTTTACTCAAGGCGGGCGGCTGCAATATGGTAGAGGACAGAAAAACCGGCCTTTTGATTGTCAAACCGATTAAAAAGATGATCTATGGCGAGACGGAAACGCGGGTTTTCAATCTTGACTATATTGAAGCGGAGGATGCCAAGAAGGCAATTGCCAAGGTGCTTTCCGAAAATGGTAATGCCGAAATAAGTTATCGTCGGGTTACTACCAAAGGCGGCGGTCAAGAGCGAAGCGCAATTCTCGTGGTGACCGATGTGCCAGAGGCTTTAGACGCGGTGGCACAGGTGATTGCCGAGTTAGACCGACCGGTGCCCCAGATTGCTATTGAGGCGAAGTTTATCGAGACAACCAATTTGGCTGAAGACCGGTATGGTATTGACTGGCGGACAATTGCTTCGTTTTCAACGGAATTGCCAAAGATTGGCGACGAGGTAGCGATTCCAATTATCATCCGGGAGATGGTTATCGGCAAGATTTCCCTTGCCAACTTTAACATCGCCTTTGAGTTGATGATGTCGCGGGGCAAATCCCGGGTTTTAGCCAATCCTCGGACAGTGACATTAGACAATCAGACCGCAACGGTGAGTATGGGGCTGGATGTGCCAATCCGGGAAGTTCATAAAGACCCGAACACGGGTGAGATTACTTACACCTGGAAGACCCGTTCTATTCCAATAAAGATGGAGGTTACACCCCATGTTACCTCCGATGGGATGATTACGATGAAAGTCAAACCGAGCGTTGAGGCGATTACCGGCTGGGTTGGTTCTGCTGATGATCGCCAGCCGATAGTTGCTAAGCGCGAGGCGGAGACTCAGGTTAAAGTGGCGGAGGATGAGGTGGTGGTAATCGGCGGTCTGGTTAAAGATGAAGAGACACGCAATGTTGGCAAGATTCCGCTCTTAGGCGACATTCCGATATTGGGACATCTGTTTAAGAAGACATCGGTAGAGCGAACCAAAAGCGACTTGATGATATTTATTATTCCCCATATAATTATGCCGCAGGAGGGATAGAAGAGAGGAGACGGAGGACGGAAGACGATTGTAATAATTGATGAATATTGATGAGTTGCTCCGCTATGCAGCAAAATACGGAGCATCCGACCTCCATATCACCGCAGAAAACCCACCTGTTATCCGGGTTAATGGCCGACTAAAAAAGATTCCTGGCCCACCGCTGACAACCGAAGATGCCAAGGCGCTTATTTATTCCATTCTTACTGATGAACAGCGAGAGGCGGTAGAACGAAAGCGAGAGCTTGACCTCTCTTATACTTGGGGAGCGACATCACCGAGACCCTTTCCTGGTGCTATTACTTTAGATTACGAAACACCGGAGCGGATAAGGGCGCGGGTAAATGTGTTTTTAGACCTGGGCGGTCTTGGAGCGGCGTTTCGGATTATCCCGGCAAAAATCAGAAAATTGGAGGAACTGCCAGCACCACCTTCGGTGGCGGAGTTGACCCGTTGCCACTCTGGGCTGGTTATCGTAACCGGTCCTACTGGATGCGGGAAATCTACGACACTGGCAAGTATGATTGACCAGATTGACCAAGAGCGGGCGGTGCGGATCATCACCATTGAAGACCCGATTGAATATATCTTCCATCCGCGCAACGCCCTTATCAGCCAGCGGGAGGTGGGCGCCCATTCCCAATCCTTTGCTGCTGCATTGCGTGCCTGCCTCAGGGAGGACCCGGATGTCATTTTGGTTGGTGAGATGCGGGATTTAGAGACCATTAGGCTTGCCTTAACCGCTGCCGAGACCGGGCATCTGGTGCTTTCCACCCTTCATACCAATAATGTTGCCGAGACGGTAGACCGCGTGATTGATGTTTTTCCTCCGGAGCAGCAGGAGTATGTCCGTCAGATTTTTGCCAATGTCATCCGCGGGATTATTTCCCAGACCCTTTTACCCCGTAAGGATGGTCGGGGAAGGGTGGCGGCGATGGAGGTTTTGATCGCCACTCCGGCGGTAAAAAATCTCATTCGTGAGGCTAAGTCCCATCAAATTATTTCCCTGGTCCAGACCGGTTCTCAATATGGAATGCAGACGATGGACCAGTCGTTGGAGATTTTGGTGGCGAATGGGTTGATTTCTGCTGAGGTGGCTTATGCGGTTGCCACTGACAAGAAACTTTTTGTTTCACCTGTCACCCCAGTCATAGCCCCCGGTCCCAAAGGTCAGTGAACTGGCTGCTTGTCGCCATATTAGGACTGGTCTTGGGTAGTTTCTTCAATGTTTGCATCTGGCGAATCCCCCGAGGCGAATCTATTGGTTATCCACCTTCCCATTGCCCGCGTTGTAATAAGCCAATACGATTTTATGATAACATCCCGGTATTGAGTTACATCATTCTGCGGGGTAGGTGCCGAGATTGCGGTAAACCGATATCAATTCGCTACCCGTTGATAGAATCGCTCACCGCGCTGCTTTTTGTCCTTGCCTATGCCCGATTCGGACTGCACTGGGCGCTATTAAGGGGAATAGTTTTTATCGGGTTTCTTATTGTTCTGGCCGGAATTGACCTTGAACATAAGATTATTCCCTTCGGACTTTCGGTTGCTGGGGTTGTAATCGGGCTGGTATTTTCCCTTTTCTCGGTGTTTAGGTTTTCTTTTGTTTCGGCGCTATGGGGTGGGGTTTTGGGCGCTGGTTTTATTTTATTTGCCTGGGGGTTATGGCGGTTTATCCTTGCCCGTCCATTCCGTCGTCTCGGGGTAAAAAGGAAAGAAGGGATGGGCTGGGGTGATGTATATTTTGCCGGAATGCTGGGGGTGTTTACCGGACCAAAAGGGATGTCCGTGGGTCTAGGATGTGCGGTGGTGTTTGGGGTTATAGTTGGTATTCTTTTGAGAATTTTAGGAAAGACCCGAGCCGGGCAGGAGGTGCCATTTGGACCATTTCTGGCGTTGGGTGGTCTGGTGGGTCTTTTCTGGGGCGAAGAGATTTTTGGCTGGTATATCAGGACAGTTTTACCGCGTATTTTATTTGTAGGTTAACTAAAACTATAAACTAAGAACTAAAAATAAGAGGTGAATAGTTTATGAGCGGTAAGCGGCAAGCGGTTTTTCCTTTAATTCTCTTCCTTGTTGTCCTGGCGGCAATTTTTGGCTTTGTTGGTAAGCACCTCTGGCACTACTTTTCCAACCCGGAGGAGTTACGTCTTTTGGTTAAAGGCTTTCGTGGTTGGGCGCCCTTTGGGTTAGTTTTTTTGCAGATAATTCAGATTGTGGTTGCCCCTTTGCCTGGCAATGTGGCGGCGTTTGTGGGCGGTTATGCCTTAGGCTTCTGGCCAACAATTGCCTGGCTGATGCTCGGGGTTATGATTGGTGCAACAGTCGCATTTTTCATCGCCCGACTTTTTGGTCGGCAACTTTTAAAACTTTTTCTATCGGGGAAAACCCTTGAGCGGTTCGATTCTCTTACCCTTTCCCGTGGCACATTTTACATATTTCTTCTTCTTTTAATTCCTAACCCCTTAGGTGACTGGGTCTACTATCTCGCCGGTCTGACCGGCATCCCATTTTTACTCTTTCTTATATTGGTTTTTATCGCCCGTTTGCCTTCCAATATTCTGGAGTGTGGAGTGGGTTCAACTGCAACAAGATTTGGTGTTCGGGAGTGGCTAATACTGGGTGGAGTAGTGGTTTTTCTCACAATCGCCTATTATCTAAATCAGCAGCGGATTGAAAGACTTCTTGAGAGATTTAGCGGTAAAGTCAAGGGTTAGCGAACCGACCCTTTTCCTTATTATTACCATCGGGTAAAACCAGATGCTCATTCTCCGGCAAGACAGTAATTAGGTAGTGGTTTGTAGTTCATAGTTTTTGGTTTTCAGTGAAGAACTTAGAATCCAAAATCAACAACTAACATCAGGTTGATAAAAATTTAATTCTTAGTATAATAAAATTATGCCGATAAAATACTACTCCGAATTAAGAGTTAATGTGCCGATTATGATCGCTTGCTGGCCAGGAATGGGGCATGTGGGCATTTTGGCCGCAAGTTATCTGCGGGTGAAGTTGGGTGGCGTTCCTTATGCTGAAATTGATGCCACGCCCTATTTCCTGCCCGACGCAATTGAGGTGGAAAACGGCTTGGGTAGAATTCCTGCGCCGCCGCTGCATAGAATCTATTATGTTGCCGAGCCACCGCTTTTAGTGTTTGAAGGCGAGGCGCAAATTGCCGGGGAACCCGGTATCAAAATTGCTGGTGAACTTTTAGACCTTGCCGAGGATGCTGGGGTTAAACAGATTTATACCGGTGCGGCGTTTGCCCTGCCAATAAGTTATCGTCAGCCGAGAAAGGCTTACGGTGTTGCCACTGATGAAATCCTGCGCAAGAGGTTTATTGCCTTGGGTGTTGAGCCACTCCAGGAAGGGAGAATTTCTGGGTTGAATGGGTTACTCTTGGGACTGGCAAAGGCACGGGGAATCCCTGCCGCCTGTTTTCTGGCAACGATGCCTCAGTATGCGATTGAGGCACCCAATCCGAAGTCCTCTAAGGCGATTATTGAGGTGTTTGAGCGGATTCTCAATACAAAGGTTGATATGACCGAACTTGAGGAGAAAATTAAGAAGACCGACCAGATGATGGAGGAGTTTGAAAAAAGGGTTGCCGCCGCCCTGGAGGCTTTGCGCCGCGAGACTGAATCCCACCTTGAGGGAGAGAGACCTGAGGAAATTGAGGGAGAAGAGCGTCCCGAACCCCACGAATTGATGGCGCATATTGAAAGGCTTTTTGAAGAGGCACAGCGGGACATTTCCAAGGCAAAGGAGTTGAAAGAGGAACTGGACCGCTGGGGTCTGTTCAAGCTCTATGAAGACCGGTTTTTAGACCTTTTTGACAAAAGGCGTCACCGCGACTAATTATCCCCCGTTTTCAATTCTTCCAGCCGTTTCCGCACCAGCCCCGCCTCTTCCACTGAAATTTGCTCACTGAATTCCAGTGCCCTTTCATACCACATCTTTGCCCGGTCTTTGTTTCCCTTCAAATGATAAGCCCGCCCCATACTTGCCATCGCCAGGGCGAGTTTTGGACTCAGCTCCAGCGCCTTGTTAAAGTCGGCTATCGCCCGGTCATATTCCCCCTTAGCCAGATAAGCCAACCCGCGATGGTAAAAGGCAGGGGTATAATGCGGATTCACCCCAAGCGCCCGGCTAAAGTTGACTATCGCCCGATCGTAATCGCATTTGCGAATGTCAACCATTCCTCGTTTGAAAAGGTCATCAGCATCTACAATCTCCACAACCGGTTTTCTTTGTTTTGAGCGCGAACTGGATAACAAGTAGCCTGCTATTAAAATAACGATAACCCCAAGTAAAAGTAACAAAATTGCCACCACATTTTGACTTTAGCACCGGCTACTAGTAAAGTCAAGATTGTATTTAGTCCCCGTCGGTCTTGGGGACTAAAGTCGGGTGGTCTTTAGTTTATAAGATTACCGCATCGGTACGGTATCGTTCACCTGGACCCGCCGTGGCAGCGGGCGAGGAATTTTTCCATTCTCTTCAGCGCCTTGTCAATGTTTTCAATTGAGTTGGCATAACTGAAGCGCAAAAACCCGGCACCGAATTTCCCAAAGCAGGTTCCGGAAAGACAGGCGACGCCCTCTTCTTCCAGAAGGCGGTCCGCCAAAACCTCACAGGTCATTTTTGTGCCCTCAATATTGGGAAAGACATAGAATGCGCCTAATGGTTTCTGACAGCGGAAACCGGGCAATCGGTTTAACCCTTCAACAATGAAATCCCGGCGCCGTTTAAACTCGGCAATCATTTTATCAACCTCTTCGCGTGGTCCCCTTAAGGCGGCAAGGCAGGCGCGCTGAATGAAGGTGGTGGTGCAGGAGTTGATGTTCGTCTCAATTCTCGCCATCTTCTCGGCCATCTCCTTTGGCATTATCCCGTAGCCAATGCGCCAGCCGGTCATTGCAAAGGTTTTGGAAAAGCCGTCAAGGATTATCAATCGGGGATGAATCTCCGGAAACTGGGCGATAGTTTCAAACTTGGCGTCGTAGACAATTTCGGAGTAAATTTCGTCAGCAAGAACCCAGGCGTCGTGTTTGAGTGCCGTGTCGGCGATCAGTCGCAAATCCTCTCGAGTAAGAACACCACCGGTCGGATTGGCGGGTGAGTTGATGATGATGAGTTTGGTTTTGGGGTTGACCATCTGTGCCAGTTCCTCGGCATCAAGCCGAAAGTTGCGTTCCTCGCGCAGGCGAATTGGCACCGGTTTTCCACCCATATAGTCAATCATTGACTCATAGATCGGAAAGCCGGGGTTGGGATAGATAACCTCATCGCCCTCTTCTACCAACGCCATAATTGCAAAGGACATCACCGGTTTAGCCCCAGGTGTAACCACCACCTGCTCTTCAGAGAATTTTACCCCCCGGAGTCGTCCTGCATACTCAGCGATCGCCGCCCGAACCTCAGGCAGCCCAGGTGAGGGACCGTAATGGGTCCAACCCTCGTCCAGCGCCTGTTTTGCTGCCTCAATAATGTGTTTCGGAGTAACAAAATCAGGTTCACCGATCTCTAAGTGAACCACATCCATTTTACACTCCAGCGCCTTTGCCCGGCGCAAGCAATCAAATGCGGTCTCGGTTCCGAGACGACCCATTCTACACGCCAGTCTCATCTTACCTCCTTTACTTTTTCTTCTGCTTAGCAATTTTGGCTTTTGGCTTTTGGCTTTTGGCTTCTGGCTTTTGGCTTTTGGCTTTGTCATAAAGTTCCTTTGCCTTTGCCGCGATATGCTCGCCGGAAACCTCAAATTCCCACATCAACTCCCAGGGTTGTCCGGATTCGCCAAACCGGTCCTTTACCCCGATAGCACCAAACGCGAGCGGTTTGCCGTAAAGTTCCTCAGCGGTATGGAGAACATAAGATACCCGGTTTGCCAAACCACCAATCTGATGCTCCTCAGCGGTAACAACTATCCCGGTCTCCAGTGCTGCCTGAATCAAATAACGCTGATTAGGGATTGTCTCATTGGGGTGAGTTGAAGGTGATTTCAGGGTGTGGAGGTTCAATACCCGGGTTTCTATACCAAAATCTTCCTTCAGAATCCATGCCGCCCGCATCGCCTCAGGCACCATCGGACCGCAGGCGACAATCGTCAAATCCTCATTTTCGTTTTCGTATTTATCCGCGGTGGTAACATCAAAGGCGTCAATAAACCGCTCCTTTTCTCCCCGGTAGCGATAGACATTGGGCATTCCCCAGACAAACGGTGTCTCGGGTCGGGTGATGAGCGGTGTTGCCTCACGGGCAAACCGGATATACTTCGGACCCTTGATTTCAAAGAGCATAAACCCGGTCGCCTTGCGTGTCTCCAGCGCATCGGCCGGTACAGAGACATGCATATTTGGTAAACCGCAAATCTGGAAGAGGTCCTCAAGCGCCTGATGGGTCGCACCATCCGGACCGACAGAAACCCCGCCGTGCGCCCCGGCAATTAGGACATTGAAGTTGCCGTAGCAGACCGTGGTGCGTAACTGGTCAAGGTTCCTACCCGCAGCAAATACGCCGTAAGTACCGAACGCCGGGAGTTTGCCTTCCTTTGCCAAACCGGCAGCAACATTTGTCCCGGACTGTTCAGCGATGCCCACCGAGAACCAGCGTTCCATTCGCTCAGGAAACTTCTCATAGAACCTGGAGATGGTTATTGAACCGGAGATATCAGCACCAATTGCACAAACCCGTGGGTCATCCCCCAATTCCTCTAGCGCCTCGCCAAAACCGAACCGTGTTGCCTTCATCTCCACCTTCATATTTTCCCCTTTATTCCAGAAATAGTCCCGGCTGAATTTGGGCACCTTCGCCATCAGTTTCTCGGTGACCTGGGCTTGATACTCCTCAGCCTTCTTTAAGAGTTTTTCGTAGTCAATCCGGTAATGTAAACCCAACTCCTCAAGACCCTTGACCATCTCCGCCTTATTCGGTGACTTACCGTGCCAGCCAGCAACATTCTCCATAAAAGAAACACCCTTACCTTTGGTGGTGTGGCAGACAATTACCGTTGGCTGTCCCTTATGCTGTGCCGCCTTGTCAAATGCGGCGAGAATCTGGTGCATATTATGACCGTCAATCTCAATCACATTCCAGCCAAATGAGCGATATTTATCGGTTATCGGGTCAATATTCATCACATCCTTCACCCAGCCGTCAATTTGCAATCGGTTCTTGTCCAGAATGCAGCAGAGGTTATCAAGGTGATAAGCCCCTGCCTCCATTATCGCCTCCCATACCTGCCCCTCCTGATGTTCACCATCACCGGTCAGGCAGTAGACCCGATAATTCTTCTTGTCCAGGCGCGCGGCTAGACAGATGCCCACCGCCACCGAAAGCCCCTGTCCCAACGAGCCTGAGGAGATTTCCACCCCGGGCAGTTTCACCCAGTGGGGATGTCCTTGATAGGGTGAGTATAACTTCCGCAAGCGGACAACATCCTCAACCGGAAAATAACCCGCCATCGCCAGACCGAGATAGAGCGATGGTGCCTTGTGACCGGTTGACCAGATAATTCTATCCCGGTCCTCCCAAAAAGGGTTTTCCGGGTCGTGCCGGGCAACATGGAGATAAAGTGCCGCGGTTACATCCATAATAGAGAGGGTTCCGCCAGAATGTCCGGAGCCAGCAGCGCACAGGGCGATCAGGTTATAGCCCCGCATTAGATTTGCCGCCTGAATCAGTTCTGCCACTGAATAGGTTTTGCGCACCTGTCCGGTTTTAGAGTCAACAATCGGCATATTTACTCCTTCCTACTTAGGAATTTGCTGATAGTCCTCGTAAAACTTCTTGATTCCCGCATCGGTTAGCGGATGCTTTACCATTTTTAATAACACATCATAGGGAACGGTGGCAATATGGGCACCCGCCCGCATTGATTCAATAACATGCAGCGGATGGCGAATACTGGCGGCAATTACTTGGGTGGAAAAGTCATAATACTCAATCATCGCCACTAAATCCCGCACCAGTTCCATACCTTCATGAGATATGTCATCCAGCCGACCGATAAAAGGCGAAATAAATGTTGCACCAGCACGGCAGGCAAGTAACCCCTGATTGGGTGAGAATATTAAGGTAACATTGGTCATAATCTTTTCTTTAGAAAGCACCCGCACCGCCTTGAGACCTTCTATCCCCATTGGAATCTTGATAGTTACTTTGTTCGGGTCCAATTTTGCCCACTCTTTTGCCTCGCTAATCATTCCTTCAGCATCGGGCGAGATTGCCTCAACCGAAACCGGACCATTGACAATCTTCAATATATCCAGAACGCAATCCTTAAAGGGTCTGCCGGTCTTGCGCACCAGGGTGGGGTTGGTTGTAACACCATCAAGGATACCCCAGCTGGCTACCGCTTGGATTTCTTTAATATCTGCCGAATCAATAAAGATTTTCATTTTTCCTCCTGACGGCTAAATTTCATTCTACTATAGCTACCATAGGGCATACTTCGGTTTGCCCTATGGCTTCTTTGTTCTACTACTATACCTTATGCAACCGCAAGGTTGCCTATATTGGGCCGTGCAGGATTCGAACCTGCGGCCACCGGGTTAAAAACCAGGTGCTCTGCCAACTGAGCTAACGGCCCAACAAATGTAAAATTTCAAATTTAGGGCAAACCTTTAGGTTTGCGCTTTATGCCGGAGGCCGGAGTTGAACCGGCACGACCCTAACGGGTCAAGGGATTTTAAGTCCCTTGCGTCTGCCTATTCCGCCACCCCGGCGCTCTTTTATTAAGGCGGCACGGGGATTTGCACCCCGGTATTGCGGTTTTGCAGACCGCTGCCTTGCTACTTGGCTATGCCGCCAGAAAGCGGGAGACGGGATTTGAACCCGCGACCCCCACCTTGGCAAGGTGATGCTCTACCAGCTGAGCTACTCCCGCATTTGGCCCCAACCGGAGTCGAACCGGTGCCTTCACCTTGAAAGAGTGATGTCCTAAACCGCTAGACGATGGGGCCAGAATGTCCCATCGACTATAATATAATAACCCAACCCACTCTGTGTCAATAACCCCGCGGTGGACGCCAATCTTTTATCTCCGGTTCTTTGGTAATTTCTTGCAATAATTCTTGAAACATCCCCTCTTGGTTCTGACTGAGGTAGTGTTCTTGAGGAAGAATCGGCTCTTCACTTTGCCTCTTACCATCGCAACGGATGATATAAACGCCACGGGGAGTTTCAATTGGACCAACGGTCTGTCCCGGCTCAAGTGCCAGGACCGCAGCAACAAATTCAACGCCCCGCATCGTTCGGTCGTTATCAAAGCACCCCTTTACCTCCTTCTTAATCAGTTCCACCTCGGGATTTTCACCAGCATACTCTTCCAGACTCTTGCCCGCTTTAATCTCTAGCATTGCCTCGTTTGCCTTTTTCAACCCCAGTTCATTTATTTTTTCCCGGCGAACTATCTTTTTCAATACTTCTTTCACCTCGTCAAATGAAGCAGGTTTTGGTTGGATGATTTTCCTTAAGGCAAACACATAAAACCCACCTGGGGCCCGCCAGGGGATTTCTATTACATCACCCAGACGAGCCTCTTTCGCCCATGCCACCAGTTGGGTCGGGTTGTAAACCATCACGCCGAAGACAGAGGACTTTTTTTCTACCACCTGCGCTGGCAGAGGTGAAATTTTGAGCCCGAGCCGCACCGCGCTGGATTCAAACCCTGCCACCTTTGCCTGTTCAATCAACTCTCGGGCCTGGTCTATAACCGCCATCTCCCGGGTGAGGTCTGGCTTAATCCGAGTTCGGATGCGCCTAATCCAAAAGGTATCAGCCTTCACACTATCTAAGAGAATTATCTGCCAGCCATTTTCCGTTGCCAGCGGTTTTGTCCACTGTCTTGGTTTAAGCCGGCGAACTATTGACTCGGTTTCGGGGTTAAATTGCCCGGCGATAAATCTTGCCGAGACGGTATCGGGGTCAAAATCGCCCAAGGAAAGTGCAGTCATCTCAAAACTGTCCTCAAAACTTGCGCTGTCAGCGGCAAGGAGTCGGCGGTAGACATCCTCAATTCGTTCCCGGGCACTCTGGGAGTCTTGAGCGGTGACCGGCAAAGGAAAGAATACATAAGAAAGTTCTCGGATTTCCTCTTTCGGTGTAAAATCCTGTTTATGCTTCTGGTAATACTTAAGGAGGTCTTCTTGAGTTGGTTCATAACTTTTCAGCTCTTCAGCAAATGTCTTTGGTCCAAAGTAAAGTGCGGTGATGTTGACTACGGTATTGGCAAAGTAAAGGTCCTCGGCCATTTTCACCGGATTGAAATGCATGGCGGTCGCAATATATATCTGTAACTTCTGCGGGCGCAGTTGTTCATATGTCTCCCGAGCATATCGGGCAAAGAGTGGTCGGTTTTCCGGGTTACGCATCGCCTGGTAGTATTTCATCGTGTCAAACTTACCGTCGGTCATAAGCGCCGGATGATTTTGTAACTGTTGGGGTGGGAAGCGGGAGATGATCCAATTTAGTTCACCATCAGTAATTTCTAGATGTGTTTCTTTTAGTATCCGCTGCCAGTTTTTCTCCTGAATCAGGTAGTTCCAGGCGAGGTGCTCTATCCGAATCTCATCCTCGTTGGTTAAATCGCGGAACAGACTGTCCTGGCGGTATTTATGGGCGATATACTCGTAGATTTGGCGATACTCCTCAATTCCCATCTTTTCCTTGCCGAACATTCCCACAACCCCGGCTTCGGCGTGGTGTCTTGAACCCCCTTCCCGGGATTTAATCAACTGCCATACTTCACTCATCAAAAATCCGGCGATAAAACTTGCCGCAACAATGAAAAATATTACCTTTACCCGCCGGCGCATTTTACTAAGCATAACTATAAATATTAGTTAGAATAATAAATAAAGTCAAATATTATGCTTTTGAACTTTGGTAGTATTTCTCAATATAAGCCTCGCGCACCCGTTTGAGTTCTGAGCGCGGAAAGACCCGCAGGAGCTCCCAGCCCAAGTTAAGCGTCTGTTCTATGGAACGGTTTTCGTTCTCCCCTTGCGAGATGTAGCGTTCTTCAAACATCCGGGCAAACTTTAAATAAACCCGGTCCATATCCGAGAGCGCCGCCTCGCCCAGAATCACCTGCAACTCCTCCGCCTCTTTACCCCGGGCATAGCAGGCGTATAGCTGATTGAATAGATCGGCATGGTCTTCTCTCGTCTTGCCGGCACCAATCCCCTTGTCCTTTAACCGGGAAAGGGAGGGCAGGACATCAATTGGTGGGACGACCCCTTTGTGATAAAGTGGCCGGGACAAGATTATCTGCCCTTCGGTGATATATCCGGTGAGGTCAGGAATTGGATGGGTCTTATCGTCTTCAGGCATTGTCAGAATTGGCATCAGGGTGATGGAGCCCGGGAGCCCTTTTATCCGCCCGCAGCGCTCATATATTGAGGCGAGGTCGGTGTAAAGATAGCCAGGAAAACCCCGCCGCCCCGGAATCTCCTTTCTTGCTGCGGCGATCTCGCGCAGCGCCTCACAGTAGTTGGTCATATCGGTGAGAATAACTAACACATGCATTCCCAAGTCAAACGCCAGGTATTCTGCGGCGGTAAGGGCGGTGCGCGGTGTGGCGATACGCTCAATCGCCGGCTCGTTAGCCAGGTTCAAAAAAGAGACCGTCCTTGCTATTGCCCCGGAGCGGGTGAAATCCTGAATGAAGAACTCCGCCTCCTCAAAGGTAATGCCCATAGCGCCGAAAACAACCGCAAACCGGCTGTCGGCTTTTGGCTGTCGCCCGGAATCGGGCGCCCGATTTGGGCGGCTGTGGGCCAAAACAGTTGCCTGTCGTGCGATTTGGGCTGCCAGCCGGTTGTGAGGCAGACCGGTACCAGAAAATATCGGCAGTTTCTGACCCCGGACAAGGGTGTTTAAACCATCAATTGCTGAAATTCCAGTCTGGATGAACTCATTCGGGTATTCCCGGGCATAAGGGTTGATCGGTGCGCCGTTAATGTCCGCCCGCTTCTCAGGAATGAGCGGCGGTCCGCCGTCGCGCGGCTCACCCAATCCATTGAAAACCCTGCCCAATAAATCAGGGGAGAGGGAAAGTTCAATCCCCCGAGCGAGAAAACGCACCCTTGCACTAGCCACATCAACCCCCCTGGTGCCTTCAAAAACCTGGATAAGCGCCCGGTCTCTCTCCACCTCCAAAACCTGCCCGCGCCTTTTTTCACCCGATGGCAGGGTTATCTCTACCAGTTCGGCATACTTAGCCCCTTCTACCCCTTCAACTAATAAAAGCGGACCGGCAATAGACTGGACGGTCTGAAACTCCTTGATCATTTCCTTGTCACCCCTTTTATTTCACTTTCAATCTGTGCTTTCAGCACCGTAACCACATCCCCAATCTCCTCTTCGGGTAAAAACTTCATTCGGGCAATTCGCTCGCGCACCGGTAGTCGCTCAATCTCATTGATATCGGCACCCTGAGCCAGAGCGGTCTGCGCCAAATCGTAAAAATAGAGAATCACGGAAAGCATATATGCCTGCTTTTTTAATGATGTGTAGGTATCGGTCTCGTCAAAGGCATTCTGGTGCAGATAGTCCTCACGGATGGAACGGGCGGTTTCCAAGACCAGCCGATCCTGAGGAGAAAGCGTATCCTTGCCTACCAGGCGGACAATCTCCTCCAGTTCCGCCTCCTTTTGCAATAGCGCCAGGGCGCGACGGGCGTTTTCCGGGAACTCGGATGTGGCAAGTCTCTGTGTCTCTTCACCAACCGCATCGGTATAAAGGGAGTAGGATCTCAACCAGGATATCGCCGGAAAGTGGCGCCGGAACGCCAGTTTATCCTCAAGCGACCAGAACACCTTTACCACCCTTAATGTCGCCTGGACTACCGGGTCGTTCAAGTCGCCACCGGGTGGCGAGACCGAGCCGATAACCGTCAAGGTTCCCTCCATCTCCTTGCCGTTGTTTTTGCCGAGGCAGACCACTCGCCCGGCCCGCTCGTAAAACTCCGCAATCCGGGTTGCCAGATATGCTGGATACCCCTCCTCACCCGGCATCTCCTCAAGACGACCGGAAATCTCCCGCATCGCCTCAGCCCAGCGGGATGTTGAATCCGCCTGCAGTGCTACTGAATAGCCCATATCCCGGAAATACTCGCCGATGGTAATGGCGGTATAAACCGAAGCCTCTCTTGCTGCGACCGGCATATTGGAGGTGTTGGCAATCAGCACCGTTCGCTTCATTAGAGGCTCGCCCGACTTTGGGTCCTTCAGTTTGGGAAACTCAATTAAAACATCGGTCATCTCATTCCCCCGCTCACCGCAGCCGACAAATATGACAATCTCGGCGTCAGACCATTTTGCCAATTGATGCTGAATCACCGTCTTTCCCGAGCCAAAAGGACCGGGCACACAGGCGGTGCCGCCTTTGGCAATCAGGAAAAATGTGTCAATTATCCTTTGACCGGTTATCAGCGGCTTTATTGGCGGTAGTTTCTGCCGCACCGGTCTGGGCTGACGCACCGGCCACCGTTGCATCATCGTCAATTCAATCGTTTTGCCACCCTTTTCCTCAATTAACGCCACCACATCGGTTACAAGGAAATTGCCCTCCTTAATTTCAATCACCTTTCCCGATATCCCGGGTGGCACCATAATCCGATGCTTCACCAGAATCGTCTCCGCCACTTCACCAAGAATATCACCACCCGAAACCTCGGTGCCCTTTTCCACGAGGGGGACAAAGTGCCAATACCTCTCCCGGGAAAGGGCGGGCGCCTCAATTCCCCGGGTGATGAAATTTCCCGCCTCCTTTTGAATCAAGTCAAGGGGACGCTGAATTCCATCATAAATTGTCTCCAAGAGCCCCGGACCCAGTTCCACAGAAAGGGGTTCAAATGTTGGATAGACCGGTTCACCAACACCAATTCCGGTGGTATCTTCATAAACCTGGATTGCCGCCTCATCACCCTGCAACTGGATTATCTCACCCAAAAGCCGTTTTTCCGAAACCCGCACCATATCATACATCTTTGAACCGGTCAACCCTTCGGCAACAACCAACGGACCAGAAACCTTTACAATCCTACCGGCGTTCATTTTTTCTCCTTGGCTAGCGAATTTTGGGCGATGGGCGATTCCTCACCGGATGCTGGTCCCAATATGTCAACGCCACAAGCCCGTCGGACCGCATCCCTTAATCGGTTTTCTCCAGCAAAGGGTGAGGTGAAAGGCAGTGCCACCAGGCAGGGGAAAGCGCTGGTCCGGAATCGTTCTATTAGTGGCTGGAGTTTCTCGCTCAGGTCATCGGTAAAGAAAATCAACTGATAACCTTGACTTACCAGCCCCTCCACCTGCGTTCGGACATCGCCGCCAGGCTCGATAACAAAAACATCCACCCCTACCGCCTGAAAAGGTTGCACCAGTTCCTTTTGTCCCACCACCGCTACCGTTTTATCCATAAACCACCATTGCTTGGCACTCCTTTGGCTCTAAACCGGCAACCTTTGCCGCATACAGCAACCGCAGATTTCTCAACTCCTCCTCACGCAAAAGATAAAATCGTAAGAGCGGTTCATAGCCCAGCGCTACGAACCGGGCGGTATTGATATAATCAATCAATATCGCTCTGCCCTGGCGTTCCAATGGCAGAAACGAGCCCTCTTCTTCGGGCATTTGCGCCGGTTCTCTTGATTCCAGAATGCCCAATTTGCCCAGCGCCCGGACCCCAGCCTGAACCCAATCCCAGAAGCGGCTTTTTTTCAATAAGGCAAAATTATTGGTTTTTAACACTTGAAGAAGTAACTGAAGTGAGAGTTCACCACCAGGGAGAAAGGCATCGGGGAAAATCTCCTCCTCGCCCAGGACCTTCAACCGGAAAAGCGTTTTTATGTTGGTAACATCCGCCAGGAGCCGATAATAGCCCCGGGCATAATCCTGCCCCTGGGTCAAACTCATAGCAATCTCTTGGGTAAACCGGTCCAGTTCTAAGTCTATCACCGCCGGGTCATTTCTTTCCTTTGCCTTCAGAAAAACCGCAGTGCCAACTTCAGCCAACCGTCTTTCTCTCTCAGGAATTTTCTTCCATCCGGCAGTTGGCAGGCGGCTGTTGGCTGTTGGCTGACCCTCCTGCCAGCGACTTTTCAGCATTATCTTAAGTTTAAATACCTCTCTGTTTAACCATAAAAGGTCACGCAGCCAGCGCTCAGCGGCATACTGAAGGATAAAATTGAAATTCTCCTCACTAGCAAGAGAAAGCGCCTCTCGGACATCACCTTCCGTCACCAGACGGAGAAAATCACCATAGCGGGTGGTATTAAGGAGAGCAACAAACTCTTCCACCCCTTCTGCCCGAATCAACCGCTCGTACATAACCCGGTCAAGGAGTAAAGTCTCCAGCGCCCGGACCCGCCCGGTAACAAAACCGTATTGCTGGCTTTCACTCCAGCGAATTGCTTTTGCTGAAATCACAGAAAAGAAACTATAGCGATTATTTTCTATCAGTCAAATTTATTGGCGATTGTATGGCAAACCAGCGCGAAAATGAGATTGCTGAGGGTGGTGATTTAGGCTAAGGTTAACCCAAAGGTTTAATGTCAATATTGATTTTCAACCGGTTTTAATTTTAAAAATTCAATAGATTTTTAAATAGGCAAAAGTCAGAGTTCAAATCAGGGAAGTCAAAAGAATGCTCCGAGCAAAGCCTGCAGGACAGACATCAATGTCTGTCGGAATAGGATTCTCGGCAAACTCGGAATGACCGTGGTGCGGGGGCAAGTCTCAAATCATTTTGACTTTTGCAATCTTCGTTTTGACTTCCCTGCTTGAGAACGGGTCGCTTCCTTTTTTAAGGCAACGGGTAATCTTGACAATAAAAGGGAATTTAGTATAATTCAATATATGGTTGTCTCCAAAAGGCGCCTCAGGGTTGCCATTGTTTTGCTTTTTGCCGCTTTTCTATTGGCTTTTGGTTCTGGCGCTGGCTACCGGTCTTTAGCTCGGGGCAATATCTTTCGTTCGGAAAGTTTACCGGCGCCAACAATTAATTCTCACTCCTTTGAACTCCTTGCCAACAGCCGCTATTCGGTTCATTCCGGGTTTGAGGGCGAACTACCGGTTGAGGTGATGGCAAATGTCCTCTGGGCGATGAGCCAGGTGCCTTACTGGGGAAACTATCGGGAGTTTTATGTTGCCACTCCGGAAAATGTTTATCGGTATAACCCGATGGACCGGACTCTGACCGTTCATCTTGCCGGTGACCGTCGTTACAACTCCGGTTCGGCGTTTGAGGTGGGCATCGCCACCCCGAGACATGAATACGCCGGAATGGCGATTCAAGCCGGTCTACTGGCAGGAAGGGCATTTTCTGACTTTTCCGGTGGCAATGTTGTCTCCTGCCCGATGAAGTGGGCGACCGATTACGCCAACAGCAACTGGCAACCCGAACATCCGATAATGATGGTGAATGTTTTTGGCAATGCCCCAGCGAACCCATTGGATACAACGCTGGTGGCTATTTCCTCCGACACCAGCCTGCCGGCGCCATACACTACCGGCGCCGATACATTTGAACTGCTCCTGATGGAGTTGCGGCAGGACTCAACTTTTTCCTCAATCGGGCTCTCTTTGGAGACAATGTCCCAACTCCTCTGGGCAGGCTATGGCGTAACGCCTCATTCTACCACCAATGGTCGCCAGGGTCTGACCGTGCCCAGTGCGATTGCTGGCTACTTTCTTACCGGCAAGATTTATTTGGTGCACGAAGAGGGGGTTGACCGCTATCATAACCGCCTGCCCCCGGGCAATAACTTAACCACCAAAGACCACCGGCTGGAAAGGGTTATCAGCGGTGACCGGCGTCAGGACCTGCGACAGGCATCAAACCGAATTCCTTCTAACGCACCGGTCTATATTGTCGTCTGTGCGGGTGACACCAGTTCCTATCAGACGATGGAAGAGGCGGGTTTTGTTGCCTTCAACCTTTTGATCCAGGCGCAGGCGCTTGGACTTGGTGGTTTTCTAACTATGCCTTTAACTCGGGAAGAGCGAACCGCAATTCAAAATGCCCTCTTTCTGCCAGCAAACCAGTATCCGATTCTAATTTTTTCTGTGGGCGAAGTGACAACCGGCATCAGGGAACGCCGACGGGAAGGGGTGATTAAAATTGTCCGGGCACAAACCACAGTCCGAAAAGGTAACTTGCGGGTAGAGTATCTATTGCGCCGCGCAGGAATTGTCCGGGCAGAGGTTTTTGACCTATTAGGGCGCCCGGTTAAGACAATCTTTGAAGCGAGCCAGCCCCCGGGCTATCATTCGGTTCTCTGGGATGGGACAAATGACGCTGGTGCGGTTGTCCGGCGCGGCAGTTATGTCATAACCCTCTCCTGTGGCGGCACTCTCGCCCAGCACAAGGTTACCTGGGCAAGATAAAACCAAATTACAGTTCACAGTTTTATAGTTCCTGGCGCTCTATTAAGCCGCCTCCTGAAGAATTAAATGTAATCTGACATTCCCCGGCAGTTATTTTGGGTAGTTATATGGAGAGAAAATCAGCCCAAAACAATAGGCTTATCGCTACTTAGCCTAATTTCTAAAACAAAGTAAATTTTAATACCTTTGGGTTTCTTATTAATCTCCCTGAGAATCTTCTCGTCCTATAACTTTGTCTTCTCCTAAAAAACCGCAGCCAATCTCATTATGTACAGCTCATCGTGGGGTTACCACCGGTGCCCGCACAATAGGCGCAACTGCTGGCACAATTGGGATTAGAATCCTGCTTATAAGCGGCCATAGTCAATTTGCGCAGAGACTTATGCTTGGTTAGTTCTGGTTTTTGATATTGTGCCTTTTTATTCATTTTCCAGACTCCTTTCTTAAATTTTAAATTTATGATAAAAAAAATGCGTTTAGAAATTGTTTAGGTAAATGTTTTAGAATTTGGCTCTTTCACTTTATAACATGTTAATTTATAAGGAACTTAGGTTTTATCCGCAAGTTTAACAAAAACAATGAATAATGGATTTAGCGTAATTATCTTACAGGTTTTGCGTTTCGGGCGAAGGAGATGGATAATCTAAGAACCTTCAGAGCAATAGAACTCGCCGGGAATTTAAGAGGTAACCGGAATAATTATAAAGGGGGCAGTATAGGGGCTGGGGTCTAAAATTCTGTAAAAATCGCCTAACATATTGAAAATATGGAAAATAACATCTCAGGACCGCCTTCTTATTTTTCTACCTATAGGTAGAATTTTTGCGATGGTAAAGTCAGATTAGAACAATAGCCTTGGGTGCAAAAAACCTAAGATTTCTCTACCTGCCCTACAACCTCAATTGGACACCAGTTCATCCCCACAGATTAAAACCCAATCTCCTTTTTCAACTCCTTTCCCATCTCCTCCTTTGCCATCATATCAAGGTCAGCCATTGTAACTGGTCGTTCTTGCTGAGCAGCGGCAATTACTGCCTTGATAACCGCATTTTTGACTTTGCCGCCGGTTAAAGGATAACGGGTTGCCAGTTCCCTAAACGAAACATCAGGAGCAAGTCTGGGACAGTCCTTCAAGAAGAGTTGCCAGATTCTCT
>JBDRUH010000009.1:0-45837 GCA_039801225.1 Caldifarciminota bacterium | reverse complement strand
ACGGCTCTTATGCCACACCCTGGCTTTGGGTTGACGGAAGGCAGCGGGGCTATAACTATAACCTCTGGATGAGTTATGTTGCTTCCCAAGTCTCCGTGCCTACACCGGTTCAGATTACCCTTTCTGGAGAATACATTCCGACAACCCGAAGCGGCACAATCAAAGCGATAATTCAGAATGACTCTGCCGACGCCATCACCGGAAGAGTTTCAGTTGTTATTACCGAAGACTCCTGCTACTATCTCGGACCGAATGGCGATGCCTGGCATAACCATGTCTGCCGCGATTATATCCCAAACCAGAGCGGAACAATCCTGACCATTCCGGCAGGTGGAACAGATAGCGTTGTTCAACCCTTTACTATCGCAGCAAACTGGGTTGAGGAGAAGTGCAAGGTTGTGGTTTATATTCAGAGCACTCAGATGGTTCCTGCTGACTCCTCATATCCGGCATTTCAGGGTGCGGAAGTGCCTGTCCTTGACCTGGTTGGAATTCAGGAGAAAAAAATAGGTGCTTATCTTAAACCCCAACTGCGTGTTTATCCGAATCCTGCTCGGGGTAAAACCCAGATTGTCTTCAACGCCCAACCAGGATTACCCTATCAAATCACCCTCTACTCCGCGGACGGCAGAAGGATACAACAATTCTCTGGCTCTACTGCAAGTGAAAACCGATTGTGGACCGACACCCATCTTGCCCCGGGAATATACCTCTACCGGTTAGTCCTGAATGGCTCGGCGTTGAGTGGCAAACTGGTTGTAACCGAATAAGTCAGGTTTCTATAAGAAGGCGGGCATTTTGCCCGCCTTCTTATTTTCTATAGGAAGAATCTTTTACTTGAAAGAAACACCCTAATCAGTTGCGAAATGGAGCAATTTTTCCAGCAGGTAAAAATTATTTCCTGTCCTGAATTTACAAAAATATACCCCAGTGGTAATACCAGATGGGGCATAGGTTACAGAATGCCGACCCGGCGGTAGGATCTGGTCGACCAATGTGGAGATTTTTCTGCCGGAGATATCAATAATTTCTAATTTTACATAGTCACTAAAGGGTAGCGAAAATTGAATTGTGGTAGTTGAATTAAACAAAGTAGGACAAATATGCAATGGCAAGAAATGTTCCAGTTCAAGCGTTAGTCGTTCATTATTCTCAATGCCGCTAACAATGCCATTGGTATCCGCCTTTATTACATAAAAATCGGCATTACCAATCGTCAAAGTATCACCCAATGAGGAGTTAGCATCTCGCCAACCAGAAATAATAATTCCGCCATCAGAAGTAGGAATAATGGAATAGGGGTCGTCATTCAAAGGACCACCCCACCATCGGGTCCATAATGTTTCGCCGGCATCGTCCAGTCGCAATAACCACCAGTTGTCATACTCCATTCCAGGTGGCGTATACCCTTGAGAATAAGCGGCGAGGTAATAACCACCATTGCCACTCTGAAAAATGCTACACCCGCCATCATATTTCCTATAGGTGCCAATGGTCTTGGTCCACACCGTATCGGCATTGGCGTCTAACTTTAACACCCAGATATCCCTGTTAGGGAATATATCAGTTGCACTCCGCGACCCGGTGATAATTGCTCCGCCATCACCGGTCGGTCTAACATCACTGAAGGAAGTCAAACTGTCTTCATCAAATTTTACCAGTTTTAAAACATTACCCAGCGAATCAATTATAAAATAGGAAGCAAACCCCATATATGCCGGCGGCAATAACCATTGACCGGTGCAACTGAAGGCGGTAATCAGATAATTGCCATTGCCAAACGGAATAATACCGCTTCCCTGGTCCTTAAAAAACAAATCATAAGTTTTTGTCCAGATTGTTTCACCGTCCTGGTCTATTTTTAAAAGCCAGATATCCTTACCACCAATTTGACTGCCACGGGATTTTGTGTCACCAACAATCATATAAGTGCCATCAGGATTCTGGAGTATTTTACCACCGTTCTCCTCCTGAGTCTCACCGATTATCTTTTCCGTTAACAAATTGCCATCAAGATTGTATTTTAAAAACCACACCTGTTTTCCTGAAGGGAATTTGTAGCGGGTGCCGGTGAAGACTAGCTCGTTACTGCTATTTAAAATTACATCCCAGATAAAATCACCACCAGCACCAGTTCCCATGCTGCCCACCCGTCTTGTCCAGAGTGTCTCTCCGATATTATTTATTTTGATAATATAACCGTCCTTATCCCAGATGGTATCGGACCAGGTGCCGCCGCAGATAACGAAATCGCCGTCACCGGTTTCAACTATTCCCCCAAAGGCAAATTCGGCTCGGTCCGACCTCCCATACTGTCTTATCCAAGTAGGAATTTGGGCACTACAAAGAGATAAAATGGCGAATAAAAGAATAGATATTTTTTAATCATTTAAACTCAGTTGTCAAGAAATGCCAGGAGGAAAAGCCCGATATTGACTTTAAGAGGTTGATTGATTTGTTTGTCTAAATATCCTTTTTACTCCTTTAGACCGGCGCGTGCCTGAGACTGAATTATCTGTTTCTGGGCAAGGAAGAAGAGGAGAATTAAAGGGATTATCGCTATCGTTGTCGCCGCCATTAAAAGGGTGTAGTTGGTTGACTGCTCGCGCGAGAAATAGGCCAGTCCCACCTGGAGCGGGCGGATTTGGTCTGAGTTGGTAACAATCAACGGCCAGAAGAAGGAGTTCCAGGACGAGACGACATTAAAGACAGCGATGGTGGCGAGCGGTGCTTTACACAAGGGAATGACAATCCGCGCAAGAATCCAGAGTTCAGAGCAGCCGTCAATCCGGGCGGCGTCAAAGAGTTCCTGAGGCAACTGTCTGATATGCTGGCGCAGAAGAAATATGGAAAAGATGTTCACCACCCAGGGAACGATCATCGCCGCATAGGTGTCAATCCAGCCCAATTTGTAGAGGATGATGTAGGAGGGAACGAGATAAACCGGCAGTGGGACCATCATCAGGGCGAGAAAGCCCATAAAAAGAACCTCGCGCCCGGGAAAGCGGAGCCGGGCAAAGGCATAGGCGGCAGGAATGCCGGTAATAAGGACACCCAATAAACTCATTAAGGCAATAAACACGGTATTGCCGATATAGCGCCCAAGCGGAACCTGGCGGAAGACCTCAAGGTAATTATCAAACCGCCAAGATTGGGGAATCCAGGTGGGCGGGAATTTGAGCGCCTCAAGCGGTTCCTTCAGTGAGGTGATGAGCATCCAGTAGAATGGAAGCAACATCCCCGCGCTGCCGATAATAAGTAAAAGGTGAAGCGGCAGGTTGCGGAGTTTAGCCATAATGCACCCTCCGCTCCAAGAAGACCCGTTGCAAAATGGTAAGAAGGAGGATGATGAGGAAGGCGATAAAGGCGACCGAGGCGCCATAACCGAGACGCCAGAGTTCAAACGAGTTCTCATAGAAGTAATACATCACCACCTTGGTTGTGGAAAGCGGTCCGCCGGGTGGCGGTCCGGTCATTATCCAAACCTGAGCAAAGGTCTCAAATGCGGCGATGGAACTCATAATCAACACATAATAGGTGGTGGGCGAAAGCAAGGGTAGGGTAATACGGCGAAACATTTGCCAACCTGAAGCGCCATCAATCCGCGCCGCCTCATAATAAGTCTTAGGAATGTTCTGCAGACCGGCAAGAAAGATAATGGTGTTATAGCCCAGCGCCTTCCAGATGCCCATCAAAACCAAACCACTTAAGGCGATTGAAGGTCCGCGCAGGATATAAGGTAGGTTTTCACCCCGGCTTCCCAAAAGTAACTGAAAAATTCCCCGTGGGTCCTGAAGCCAGCGAATTCCGGTTATACCCAAAAGCGAAAGGAGATAGTTCAAAACCCCGCGGTCCGGGTGGAGGAGCCAGCGCCACACCACCGAGACAGCCACAATTGATGTTACGACCGGCAGATAATAAACTGTGCGATAGAAACCAAGACCGCGGATCTTTTGATTCAAAAGGATCGCTATGCCGAGGGAGAGAACTATTGTCAGGGGAACTTCAAAGATGACATACCAGCCGGTATTTAACAGCGATTGGTAAAAAATTGGGTCTTTCAGCACCGATAGGTAGTTTCCCAGCCCAACAAACGCCCGCGGTCCAGCCATACCCCAGTCATAAAAACTCATCCGCACCGAAAGGAGAATGGGTAGAACCCGAAAGGTAAATAAAATCATTATTGCCGGCAAAAGGAGTAAAAATGCGCTAAGCGACTCCTTTGACCGGCGGGATAAAATCATTGCTCTCTTATTCCGAGTATAACGGAAAGGGTAAATCAGTCAATTGCCCACCAGCATCCTTTCCCTGATAGCCGATTTTGCTCTGAATAGTTTGACCTTAACCTGTTGTAAGTTATTATTAAATATGAAATTTTATCTGTTGCTTCTACCCAATCTGTTGCTCGCCCAAGTGCCCAATGTAAATGTCCTGCGCTGGGTAAGCCCGGACTCCTCAAAACCCAAAACATTTCGTGAATGGCGTTCTTCTTTTTCTCCTACTCAGAGTTGGTGGGTCAAATCGCTATCAATAAACAATCCGGGACGCCCGGAAAGTGAAGGCAACAAATCCCAGCCAAGGGTTGATATTCTTGTCCAGGATTCACTCGTCCCGGCAATTTCTGCTGAACTTGAGACGCTGAAGTCTGACCTGCTCGCAGAAGGCTACGATGTGGCGCTATTTGCGGTTAGCGGCACAAGTTGTGAATCCCTGCGTGCCTTTCTGCAGAATGAGTATCAAAGGGGGCTAATAGCGGCAGTGTTAATTGGCAACCTGCCCGTCCCCTGGTTTCAGATGATTGACGACTGGGACAACGATTATGAGCGCGACCCGGATGAAGGCTATGAGGAGTTCCCGTGCGACTTGTTCCTTATGGACTTAGACGGCATCTGGGAGGATAGCCGGATGCGTTATGGCACATTTGATTCGCTCATTTCCGGAGTTGATTCCATCTATGATGACCATTATGGCGATATTGAACCGGAAATCGGTATCTCGCGGATTTATGTATCAACGATTGGTAACGAGGATTCGCTCATTAAAGATTATCTCTCCCGCTGCCATCTTTACCGGACTCAAGAACTGCCGGTTATTGACCGGGCGCTGGTTTATATTGATGACGACTGGGAGCCCTGGGCAGGCGAGTGGGACTCCTGTGTCGGGTTGCTATACCTTCGGCGGGTTTTTATATCAGACCCGGAAGAGACCAGAGTCCTTGACTACCAGCCGCGCATTGACACCGCTCCGTATCAGTGGATTCAACTCTGTGCCCACTCCTGGCCCGGTGGGCATGCGATGAAGTTTGCTCAGGGCGACAGTTGGGACTGGTTTTATGCCGACTGGATTCCCGGCTTAGACCCCGAGGTCTGCTTCTATAACCTTTTCGCCTGTTCCAATGTCCGATTTGTTGAACAGGGTTACTGCGGCGGGATGTATGTGTTTACCACCAGCAGCGGTCTGGCGGCAATCGGCTCAACCAAGACCGGCTCAATGCTGGCGTTTGAGGATTTTTATGGTCCATTAGGCAGTAACAATACCCTTGCTGAGGCGTTTCGTCACTGGTTTACCCAGCGGGCTCAGGATGGTTTTGAGCCCTGGGAAAAGTCCTGGTTTTACGGAATGTGCCTTATTGGCGATGGTCTTTTAAAGCCGAAGGTTTATACCCCCATAGCCGAAGAACAAACTACCCCTCCAACAAACGGCTCCCGGCTAACAGCCACAATTGTCCGCAAAGTTCTCATCCCCTATTCGGCGGTTAGTGGTGGACGGTCAGAGGTGGTCGCCTCTCTTCTTGATATCTCCGGGCGGAAGGTGATGGAACTTTCACCCGGACCCAACGATGTCAGCAGACTGCCGGCGGGCGTCTATTTCCTCAGGGATAAAGAACGGCGCACCATTCGCTCTGTGACCATTATCCATTAACTTGCGCCGGCTGATTCTTATTATCTTTATGCTCAGCTTCTGCGCTCGCTCTTCTCTACCGGTTCACTTTACCCGAGAGGAGGTGGCGATAACGATTCATCCTGGCATAATGGAAATTAAAGGCAATTACCACATACTCTCATCAGCAAAAAATGCTATCTCAGTTATTTTCTTTTTCCCCTTTCCGGTTGATTCTTCTATTCAATTTCCCGATTCAATAGCCATTCCTGATTGCCCGTTCACCAAGACCGATTCCGGGGTGAGTTTCAAGAAGCGGTTTAGACCTCAGAGTGAGGACTCATTTTATGTTTATTACCGCCAGCCTTTGAGGGGAAACTCAGCCCGTTATATTGTTACGACGATAAGACGCTGGAAAAGACCGGTTGACCTGTATGTGGCCAAGAGATCGTTACCATCCAGGAGGGTAATATTGGAGCTGATTATATCAAGGATGATGGGTGGGAGCAAGGCGAGCCGCCGGGGCAATTTTTGGTTTAAGAGTTCCTGCAAGCGGACAAAGGGTGGCTGAAGGTTCATATCTGCGCCCTGGTGTGGTCGTTGTAGATTGTAGAAGTATATCCAGGCGGCGGCTTTTCGTAAAAGGCTTTCCTCGTCAGCGATGTCGGGTAGGCAGGGTAGATAGAACTCCTCGTCATCGGTTCGGTGACTGCGTTCAACTCTACCGTTGTACTCTTTGCGTCCCTTGGGATAGCGGGCAAGCCTGGCACCAAGCGGTGTAAAGTAATGTTCCTGCAGATAGGCGAGTTTGTTCGGGTTGGAGCCACCAAACTCCTCTCCCCAGTCGGTCTGCCAGATTATCTCATTAGTAATACCACAACTGCGGAGATGAAGCATCACGAGGTAGAAGAACGCCAGACCGTTGGTTAGGGTTAACTGGCGGCTGAAGGCGATGAAGCGCAGCCGGCTTTTTGCCTCGCAGAATGTCCACTGGTAACGGGGTAGCCGGCAGCGGGCAATATGGGTCCAAAGTTCTGTCCCAAGTGTATTTTTGTCCATGATGTCCTTAGTGTCTACCTGCGCCAGGGCGAATGGTCCGAGTTTCTCCCATGCCCAATGCGCCGGGTAGAACGGTTTGCGTTTTCTTTTTGTCCTAATATCAGGCTGGTGGCGAGAAAGGATATGGCGGATGGTATTAGGCGATATTGCCAGCCCATCGGAGCGAAAGAGCTCCCAAGCCAATCGCTTGCGACCGTAGCCGGTGGCGGTATGCAGTTTGACTACCCGCTCTTCCACCCCAGGAGCGGTCTGCCGGGGACAATGGTGCGGCCTTCTGGAAAGGTCACAAAGTCCACCCTCACCATGAAGATTATACCGACGCAGCCATTTCCGCACCACCTGGCGGGATGTGTGCCACTCCCGGGCGGTAGCCGCAATACTGCCACTTTGCTGATAACTCCTCACCAACCCCAACCTTGCCTGGATGAGATTCATCCGATACACTTCCTGGTAAGATATCTCCATAGCCGGTGCTCCTTTCTAAAGTTTTTATACACCATCATCCTAAACGAGGCACCGGCTTTTTTCAACCAATGCTCCAATACTACCCTCGCCGTACCCTGGTAACGATGTCTTGGCGCAAAAATATTCGGTTCCTTGACTTTTAACCGGAGGTTATTATCATAAAATTATGCAGAATAAGAGACTAAGAGGTTTTGGTGTCTGGTTTATGTTCGGGATATTTGCCGGACTACTGTCAGCCCAGTGGGAACCAGACCAGCGTCTTACCTTTAATCCCGCCACCTCCCTAACCTCCCGGAACAGTCAGCATCCCATCGTCAGTGAAGGTAAAATCGTCCATATATGTTTCTGGGATGACCGAATTTCTGAGAATGAGATTTTTTATCTCCGCTCCAATGATGGAGGTGCGACCTGGTCCGAGGAGGTTATGCTCACCAGTGATACCGGGAAATCCTGGTTTCCGTCAATTGCTGTGGCTAACGGGGTTGTTCATCTTGTTTGGGTTGATACCCGGAATGGACCTAATGGTGAAATATATTATCTCCGTTCAACCGATAATGGTATAAACTGGTCTTCAGAAATGAGGATGTCTTTTGATACCGCCCGTTCTGAATACCCCTGTATTGGCGCAGGTGGAAGTGATGTTCATCTGGTCTGGCGGGATAACCGGGATAGTAGATTCTCCTATGAAATTTATTATCGCAGGTCAACTGACTGCGGAGTTACTTGGTCATCGGAGACTCGCTTAACAACTGCCAGCGGGATAAAATGGGACCCGTCAATTGCGGTTGCCGGTCAGTTTGTCCATCTGGTCTGGGGAGACAATCGGGATGGCGAGTGGAATGTATATTACAAGCGTTCAACTGACCGGGGAGAAACCTGGGGTTCTGATGTGCGCCTTACCGACAATGTATTTGCCCAGCAGTGGCCGTGTGTCGCGGTAGATGATTCAATCGTGGTCGTAGCCTGGCAGGATAATGAAGATGTTGATGGTGAGTTGTGGTGCCGGTTTTCGTTTGACAGAGGAGAGACCTGGGAGGAGCCGGTTAGGGTTAGTAGCGGTTTTGCCCAGCCCGGTTTGTGGTCGCCGTCAATCTGCCTCTCTAAGCCTAATATCCATATAGCGTATCCGGATGGGCGAGATGGCAATTTTGAGATATATTACGCTCGTTCTACTGATTTGGGACAGACCTGGGAGGAGGTGCGTTTGACCGAAGATGATGCGGTCTCCAACTATCCCTCGGTATGGTCTGCAGGTGATATGGTCCATATCGTATGGACCGATTTTCGGGATGGTCCAAATGGTGAAATATATTACAAGCGGAATCCGACAGGAAATTCCGGTATTAAGGGGTCAAAAGGGCATCATTTTGATTATCAGAGAAAAAGGGCATCCTTCAACCTTGGTTCGGTGAAGAGGGTTTTTGATATAAACGGTCGGTTGGTTACGGGGCAGAAGACCAAAGACGGTGTTTATTTTGTTAATGGTGAGGCGGGATGGGAGAAAATGATCCAGGTGAGGTAATTTATTGTGCGAAAGAGAAGTAAGGAATCCCGCCTCTGGCTGAAAAATAAATGGCTGTGGGGCTTAGTTGGTGTCGTACTCCTTTTTATACTGTTTTTTCTGACTAAAATTCTCTCCCAGCCACCAAACCCGCAGGAGCCTCCAGAGAGCCTGAAACTTAATAAAGTTGACCTGATTGCCTATAGTAGAATGTTAGGGGAAATTGGTATTGATACTTCGTTCATTGCCATCCTTTCGGTCGATTTTGTTAGGGAGTTGCGTTCAATTGACACAATGATTGCCAATCGGGAGTTGCGCGATGCTATCGCCCGGCTGGGTAAAATGAAGCGAAATAAAACCCCCTTAGAGCGGGCGGTGATTCAGGGGTATATCGGGATATGTTATAATGAACTTGCCCAGCCGACTGAGGCGCTTAAAGCATTTCAAGAGGGGTTAAAGGGAATTGATACGACCGCAATAGATGCCACCGGGAGAGTGCTCGGCTGGCTGGCATTTAATGCCGGCTATCTTTGGCAAAACTATTCTTTGCCGGAGAGTGCGTTGAAATACTATCAGCTCAGCCAAAGAGGAGTTTTTTCTTTGTTACCGGCGCCGGCGTTTACCGGTGCGCTGTTCAACAACCTCGGCGTCGCGGCGGAGATGAGTGGTGATACTCTTGAGGCAAAGAGGGCTTATCTTGCGGCAACCGGTTATATTGACACTACCGCATCGGACCGTGCCGGACAAAGGTTGAAGGAAAACATCCACCGGTTGACAAAAGAGATTAAACCACCGCCAGCGGGTCAACATCAACCCTGATTTTTAGCCCGGTTTTCTTCAGTTGAGCTAAATCAATCACTTCTCCCAAAAGGAGGTCAAGCGGCATTTTCACTAAAAGTCGGGTTACCGCTTTCTTTTCTAATTTCGCTAACGGACCTAACACCTCAACGCCGTCAATTTTAGATAACCACGCCGCCACTTTGGCGCTGTGTTCGCTGACCGGCTTCGGGTTAGCACCGCTGAATTCCAGCAAAACCAGCCGGCAAAAGGGCGGCAGGTTCGCCTCCTCTCGGTCCGCCAGTTCCGATTCTAAGAATTGACCTATCGCGCCGTTTCTAAGACATTCAATTAACCGTTCATCCGGACGATAGGTCTGGATTACCACCCGAGCATTAGAAAGTTCTGCTCGGTGACAGATGTCTTCTAAGAGACGAAACGCCCGCTCCCGAGTGCGAAAATCGGGTAAGGTGAACTCGGTGTCAAGATTAATCACACCGAACAATCTTATGTTTTCGGGCAATGGACCGCTCAATAAGCCCCGGGTTCCCACAAGCACTGCCCCTTTTGTTAACTCCTCTTTACGCTCCACCGCCTTTAACCCCGACTCAAGTAACTTCTTTACAACCATTTTCACTCCCGGTGAGCGATAGATGAAGTTTAAACCAGAACATTCAGGGCAGCGGTCCGGGGCCGGGGTTTTAGAGCCGCAATAACGACATTCTAATGTTCCGTCACCGGTGATTATGCCGGGTAACCGGCAGGTGGGACATTTCAGCACCTCGCCGCAATCTTGGCAGAGGACATAGCGGCTCAACCCTTTTCTGTTAATATAACAGAGCGCCACCCCCCCTTTTTCTAAAGTCCGGCGGAGTTCGGTGAGGAGGCGCGGGGAAAGCAACTCATTACGATGCGGGCGCATATCCACCACAAAAAAATTTTCTCTAAATGACCGTTTGGGCAAATTGCCGATAAGATGAAATTCACCCAGTTTTATTTTATGGTAGGTCTCAAGCGTTAGAGTCCGTTCACACAAGAGAACCGGGCAGTCAGTTAGGCGAGCGCGGTGAATTGCCACATCCCGGGCATTATACCTCGGCTGGCGCTTTTCTTTGTATCCTTTCCAGTCCTCATTAATCATCACCACACCGCTTAAATCTTTTACCGGTGAAAAGACCGCTGCCCGGACACCGAGCACCAACCGCTGTCTGCCCTGAGCGAGCGAAAACCAAGCCTCACGATTTGCCCGACCCCGGGCGGTATAGAAATCAACCAGCCGTTCGCCAAAACGACCGCTTAACAATTGTCGCCACTTTGGAATAAGAGGTTCTGGTAATAGAAAAAGGACCGAGCCGCGCGCCAGCGCCTTTTCTATAAAATCGGTTACCGTTCTTTCCCGGATGACACCATTTTGACAAAATACCCAAACTTTGAAACCGCTGAGGGCTGAGGGCTGAGGGCTGAGGGCTGGGGGCTGGGGGCTGACCGAAGACGGATGACGGAGGAGATACTGCCTAATACCACGAGGAAAAGCCAGTCCAAGAACCTCCCCGAGATGAGTCACATAATAAGCGGCAACCCATCTTAAGAGCTTTAGCATTTCCTGGTTAAAAACACCCCGGGCAGCAATTCCCGTAACTGGTTGAACCATAAGAGGGGATGCGGCTGGCGGGTTTTTATGAACCTGGAAAACTACTCCGAGGTGATGTCTTCCGCGCAGGGGGACGGAGAGGCAATCACCTGGGAAAATTTCCCCCAACTTCTCCGGGTCAAAGGTGTAGGTTAGTTCGTTTAGCGGCGTGCGGGGAATAACAACATCGCAGAACATACTAAAACCTAAACAAAGTTAAGGTACCAAATTGCAAAAGCATGCCCCGAGACCGACTTTGGGAGAATTCAAAAGCCAAAAGCTAAAAGCCAAAACGAAGAATCTGGGAATTTTGATATTTGAGATTTGACTTTTGACTTTGCGAAGACAAAGGGAGGTGGAGGTCTATACATAGAACTCAATAACGGATTTTAAACCGATAGCGGAGGGCATATCGGCCGTCAAAAGAGCGCTCAGCCAGAAGTTCATTCCGGCGATTCAGATAGTATTCAACAAGAAAACCGGGCTGGAGTTCACCGGTAAAATTCTGGGTGTAGGAGACATAAAGATTGCGCCCGACATATTTGCCCACGGTAACCCGCGCCCCCTGCCCGGTCAAGACGCCGCTCTCTATCTCAAGGTAGTCAAGACTGATAAATTCCCGCATCCGCTTTGCCACCTGGGTTTGAAAATACCCCAAGAGCCTTTCGGAAAGCAATCGGTTGAGCAGTTCCTTCTGTTCCAGCGCCGAAATCTCCTCCATCGTAACATTCAGGCTTAAATAACTGAGAATCTGCGTTTCGTCCCAGAGCGGTGGTTCCGAACTTAGTGTAAAAATGGGCTGACTCAAATTACCGGTAAGCCTCAGAACAATTTTTTCCGGGGCACTTTTTTTGCTGTGCGCCACCGGTAGTTCCGCAGTAATATCAAGTTGGGGAGTGAACTGACTGACATTGTCAAACACCAGCCGCCCTTTTGTTACCTTAAGAATATGGTCAAGGTAGTAGATACTACCCTGCCGCACCAGGAGTTCCCCGGTATATACCGCTTCATTTCCCACCTGCCGGAAGGTAAGGTCGGCACCCAGTTCAATATCACAATCACGGTTGCGCAACCATATCCCGCGTTCGCCTCGGACACGAATGTCGTAGTCAACCCCCTCTGAAGAAGAGCCACCACTGCCACCACCTCCACCGCCAAAGCCCAAGGTGAGCAACGCCTCAGCAATATCGGCGCGGCCAGAAATCAACACCCTTTCCATCCCCTTTGCCCAGAGGATTTTTATAACACCATCGCCAATTGCATAAACCCCGCTTATTGGTGCCGCGGAAACACCAAAAAAGCGCGTCTCGTAGTGTAAAGATTCACATTCAAAACCGCTAGTTAACTTCAAAAACCCCTCGGCGGTAACAGTTCCCTTAGAACTCTTACCGCTCAGTTTTTCTAAAACTATTTTTTCTTTATTCAAGGTCAATTCTGCCTGAACATCCTGAACAGTTGTGGTGACTGAGGGCACTATCAGCAAACCATTGCTCACCCGTGCCCGACCGGAAAAATCTAAATGGTCGGGTTGCCAGTTAAAATTGAGCATTCCATAAACCGAGCCTTCTTTAATTTCCACATAGGGTCGGGTAACGGCGAAAATCCACGCTCCAGGGTTGGCAAGAGACAGGTTGAGGTTTGCTTTGGTTATGGCAAGACGCTCCTTGGTACTCCACTGGATGAGGCCGCTAATTGAGCTCGTATCCTCTTGATGAACAAACTTCACCTCCCTGATAAATGCGCCTTCCCGGAAGAGTGCCATTTTACCGGTTAAATACTTGAGGTTGATATTACTGGCGGGCAAAGCAAAATTTCTCCCAATAAAATTCAAAAACAGCGTATCTTTTCCAAAAACATCAAAATCCACCGAGCCCAACACCTCGGTCCCCGGTCCCCGGTCTTTTGTCCTAATAATAGAACCGACCAGTTGCTGGAACTTGCTCAGGTTCAACCCGCGGACGCTACCGATGAGTTCTAAAGGTTCGCCGCGCCGAGTGGTCAGATCCAGTTTCAGTTCTCCATCGGCAATCTGGGCTTTAACCCCTTTTACCATTAGTGTTCCATCCTGCCAGTTTAACTGGCAACTATCGGCAATCGCCGCAGTCTCCCTTTCGGTGATAAACTCCAACTTTCGCACTACACACCCTATACTTTCGGGATTAAAGGCGATATCCCCTTGTGCGGTTAACCGCATCGCCTCCTTTTCAATACGGAGGTCAAACTCGGGTCCGGTCCAGACAAACTGCGCCGCATCCCAGTCTTGACCGGCGAGTTTAACACCTTCACCTCCCACCGCCACCCGGCCCGAGACATCCTTAAAATTTCTGGCGCCGCTTAAACCAACCTGGAGGATTCCATTAGCAATTTCGGTTCCCATACCGCTGAACTCCTCAACCCGCACCAGACCAGAGAGTGTCCAGTTGGCACCATTCCACACCCCATCCAGACCGCCCTGTGCCTTTCCTTGTAAATTTTGCCCGAGAAACCTCCCGGCCACCGCGAGGTCAAATCTTTCCATCTCACACCGTGCCTGGATAAAACCCGCTCGCGCCAAGCCAACAAAATTAAAAGAGCCTACCGGACCACTCAGGCGTAAATCTCGGAGTTGTACCCGGCCATTTTGATAGTCAATCCGTGCAAAAAGGCGGTCAACGCCTATATTTGTCGCCCGTCCCCGGACCGTTAAGTTTATTGAATCGGGTTGTGGTTCTGCCCTTTTGCCCAAAATGCCTACTAAGGAGCCCAAAACGCCGTTCGCCAAAATTTCGGCGGAAAGGTGAAACTGGGGAAGACTGGACTCAAACCGATAAACTGCCAGGCTCTCGCCATTTGCCCGGGCAGAAAAACGGTAGTTGGTCAGGTCAATTTGCCCCTGAATATTAAATCTACCAAGCGCGATGTCGCTACCATTTAAGTTAATGCTCAGTAATGAGTCACTCAGCCGCAATCTTCCGGTAATCTTAGGCAACAGCACCTGCCGCCAGTAGATACCTTCTCCCTTAAAATCTCCTTCTGCATTTCTCTTTTTGCCCTTAGCCTCAGCAAAACCCTTAAACCAAACTTTTCCCTCGAGACCTGCCACTTCCTTTAGACTCAGGTTCAAATCGGCAACTTCAGCAGCAATTCCACCAGAATCAAACGCCACCATTAAACTTCCCTGGAACCGGGAGGCGGCAGTTGATACCATAAGGTTTTGGATGGTAAGGGATTCTTCGTTAATCTGAACTCGGGCGGTAAATCGGGAAACATCAAGGCTCTCCTGAACCAGCCGGCAATGCGCCGAGTCAATAAATAACTCCAATCCCGCTGGAGTAGAATGAAGGCTTAAAAATAGCCCAAGTGAATCCAGACGGGAAATTCCGTTTAAACCAATGAGACCGTTTTTCACCTGAAGGCGCTTGACCGTCACCCGAGGGAATTTCGCCCGAATCGGGTGCCCCTTGCCCGTTGCCCGGACCCCGAGGTAAACCCGCGGTTCGGTGAAGAGCACATCCCGAAACTCGGTCCTTCGTCTAAAAAAGGCAAAGAGGTCGTATTTTATCCGCAACTCTTTTATCAGCACCGAGTCAGAATTTAAAATAATCTTTACCCCGATAAATCTGGGCTGGGAGAAGATATCACCCTCAATCGCCTGACATATCACCTCGCCATTGAGTGCCCGTCCCAAGAGTGTGAGCGTTCTTTTAAGAATCGCTCTGCCGATCTCTTGGCGGAAGACAAGAATCCCGGTAAACAAGAGTAATATGGAGATTAAGAACCACACCCAAGCACGAATCTTAAAACGCATGAAGGACCCCGAGATATAATTTTCCCCAGTCATTTGGCGGCGGCGTTTTTAATCTTTTACCCCAGTCAAGACGGAGCGGTCCGAGCGGCGTGTGCACCCTGATGCCGACACCGGCACCAGCCTCCAACTTGCGTAGGAAAATATCTTCTTTGCCTGCCACCTGACCTAAATCCAAGAAACCCACCAGACCCACCCAGCGGAAAAAATATGGACCTCTTAATTCAAAACTGCTATTGACAATCACCGGACCATAACGACCGCTGAAGGCACTATCCGGTCCTAATGCCCGGTCCGGATAGCCGCGGAGGTTATTCCTACCACCTAAGGAAAACTCCTCGTAATAAGGTAGCGAAGATGTTCGGCCATAAGGTTCTATCCTGCCGGCCAGCCCACGGGCGGCAAACACGACCGGACCCAGTGCCTGATACCAGCGGGTGTCAATAACAGTGCGCACAAAGTCGTTGTGACCTAAGAATATGCCACCGGCAACCTCCAACCCGGGCTGAATATAAAAGCCGCGTTGGGGCTCAAAAAAGTTGTCGCGGGAATCGTAAACCATACTAAGGGCGAGGGAGTTGGTTATCCCCTGACTGGTGTCAGCGACCAGGCGCAGCCGGTTAAATAAACTCAGTCGTAACTGGGGGAAGAGGTCCCGGCTCATACCGGTTTCAACTCCATACTCCCGCTGGCGGGAAGAATCTAACCGCTCATAGTAGAAGAATGGATGGGTTTGGAAATCAACCCGGGTCCAGAACAGGTAAGGAATCCGATAGGTAATATCAAAGTTCACTCGGTAATTCCCGCGCAAATCCGGACTGAAGGAACTACCGGCAACCAGCCACTGTCCCCGGTTTAAAACATTGTTATGCTCCCACTCCACCTCAAAAAGTGCCCGGCTCGGCGGGGTTTGGAGTCCGAGACCCAGGGCCACGCCGCGCTGCTCCTGTTCAATGACATCAAACCGCACCGTTACGCTGTCGGAGATAGAGTCGGTGCGGTAAACATAGAATACTACCCGGGAAAAAAGTTTGGTGGCATAAAGTCGACGCTGCGCCTCTTCCAGTTTTGCTCGAGAAAACCGCTCGCCTTTTTGGACTTCAGCGGTGCGCCAAATCGTCCCGCTCGCCACCGCCCGGTTACCTCTAATCTGGACATCTTTAATATAACACTCTGGTCCCTCTTCAATGAAAAATTGGACGGCAACCCAGGAGTTGTTGAGTTCAAAGGTGTCGGAAACCTGAACAAAGGGATAACCAGAATTTAAATAGAACTGCCTTAGTCTCCCAGTTCCGGCCTCGAGCAAAGCGAAAGTAAAATAGTTCCCCTTAACAAAGGGCAATAGGGAGGTCAGTCTGGATGTGGGAAATGCCCGGTTGCCCTGAATTGTTATTGCACCAATTCTCGCCCGCTCTCCTTCCATAATATGAAATGTAATAACTTTTTTATTACTAACTATTCCAACACCTTTCTCCACACGGGCATTAAAGAAGCCTTGACTTCTATAAAAATTTTCTAATGCCCGCACATCCTCCTCTAGTGCCACATCACTAATCGGCTGTTTCGGTTTAACCTGGACAATCTGAGAGAGGTGCCGGCTGGAAAAACTTCTATTGCCCTTAAATTTAATCGCCCCTACCTCTGAGCCAAAAGCCAAAAGGCAAAAGGTAAAAGATAAAAGGAAAAAGAAGAACGGAGGACGGGGGAAGGAAGACGGAAGATGTTTCACAGTTGTTAAAGGGTAGCGGTATTTTTTTTCGGCGTCAACCGCTTAATGCGCCGCCGGATGAGTTTCTCCAGTTCTACCGCCCAGAATACGAGCGTGCTAAAACCAAGCGTTAGGGTCAGCTCTTTCACTGAAAGGGGTACGGTCTTGAAAACCGCCTGAAGAAAAGGCAGGTAAATTACCGCCATCTGAAGTGCCAGAGTTAAGAGAAAGACCCCTATTAAACCGGGGTTGGTAAACAGTCCGATTTTAAACAGCGAATCCCGCTGAGAACGGAGTGCCAACGACTGGCATAGTTGTGCCATCGTCAAGGTAGTGAAGACCATCGTCCGCCAGGTGGCGTTGCCCGCCCGCCAGGAAAAGAATCCAACACCCACTGATACCGCGGCCAAGAGTAACCCAGACCAGATGATAGAAAATGCCATCCCTTGGGCGAAGATACTTTCATTTGGACGCCGGGGGGGACGATGCATCACATCCCGCTCGGCCGGCTCCACACCCAGCGCGATTCCGGGTAACCCGTCGGTAACAAGATTTATCCAGAGTATTTGGAGCGGCAGAAGAGGAAAGGGCATTCCGAAAAATGGTGCGATGAGCATTGTCAAGATTTCGCCGGCATTAGAGGCAAATGTGTAGCGGATAAACTTGCGAATGTTGTCATAAATTGCTCGCCCCTCTTTAACCGCAGCAACAATCGTGGCAAAGTTGTCATCCAAAAGGACCACATCACTCGCCTCTTTTGCCACATCGGTGCCGGTTATTCCCATCGCCACGCCAATATCCGCCTTCTTCAAAGCCGGTGCATCGTTTACACCATCGCCGGTCATCGCCACCACCTCACCCCGGTTCTGCAGTGCCTGGACAATATTCAATTTATGTTGCGGTGCTACCCGGGCATAAACTCTTGTTTCATTCACAACCCTTGCCAGTTCCTCAATATTCATTCGCTCCAGTTCCCCTCCGGTAACCATCCCATCCCGATCTCCGGATGTGACAATTCCAATATCGCTGGCGACAAACATTGCGGTGAGGGGATGGTCGCCGGTAATCATTACCGGTTTAATTCCTGCCTGACGGCAAATCGTTACCGCCTCCTTTACCTCCGGTCGGGCTGGGTCAATCATCGCAATCATCCCGACAAAACAGAGCGCCTGCTCCAGCGTCTCACTACCGTTCGGGTCTTCACCTTTTAAGAGCTGGCGAAACGCCACCCCTAACACCCTCATCCCCTGAGCGGTAAGGCTGTTCTGAACCTCAGTTATCCGGTTTCGCCACTCCTCGGTCAGGGGTTCAACCTTACCTCTCACCAGAACCGAATCGGTAATGTTCAAGAGGACATCTATCGCCCCTTTGGTAAATAAAAATTGCCCGTCCTTTCCGCCTATTTGCATCAGGGTATTAAATAACTGTGTCTCGTTGTTCCCCTTCGGTTCACCGGTTAGTTTATGAACGGTGCTCATCCTCTTTCGTTCAGAAGAAAATGGCACCTCACCGACCCGGGGCAATAACCGTCGCAACTCCTCAACGCTAAAGCCAAACTCAGCCGCGACCAAGAGGAGTGCACCTTCGGTGGGGTCACCAATTACCTTCGCTGTTGTTAGCTGTCGCCCGGAAACGGGCGCCCGATTTGGGCGGCTGTCGGCTGTCGGCTCTAAAACCGCATCATTGCAAAGGGCACCGCCGGCGATCAACAAAAGAAAATCGGGTGCTGATTCAGGGGACAGAACCGGTGCAACGCTCTCCGGGATCACCCTCAGGTCCAGTCTTTCACCGAGAACATCCAGCATTGTAACCGTCATCTGATTCTGAGTCAGGGTGCCGGTTTTATCCGAGCATATTACGGTAACCGAACCGAGCGTTTCCACCGCATTCAATCTTCTAATCAGCGCCTTGCGGGCAAGCATCCGCCTTGTCCCGAGTGTTAATGCCACAGTAACCACAGCGGGTAAGCCTTCGGGCACCGCTGCTACCGCCATAGATACCGCAATAAGGAACATCTTACGAAAATCCTCCCCACGAAATACTCCCAATCCAAACACAATAGCAACGATTACTAAGACCGCCAGGGCCAAATCCCGTGCCATACGCTCCAGTCGTCTCTGCAGAGGGGTCGCCTCGCGCTTTACTGTCTGCAACATATCGGCAATCTTACCCAGTTCGGTTCTCATTCCGGTCTCGGTTACAACCATCACCCCTCTTCCGGCAACCACGGTGGTGCCCATAAATACCATATTTTTTCTGTCTGCCAGTGGAATGTCGCCTGTCGGCATTGGAAACTCGGCACTATTCTTATCTATCGGCTCCGATTCGCCCGTCAATGCCGCTTCGGAAACCCTTAAATTCACCGCCTCCAAAAGCCGACCATCGGCGGGAATTTTCGTTCCGGCTTCAATTAAAACAATATCACCGGGCACCAACTCCCGGGCGGAAATTTCTTTAAAACTTCCATCCCTTCTTACCCGCACCTTCGGTACCGCCAGAACCTTAAGAGTTTGCATCATCTTTTCGGCTCGAAACTCCTGAAAGAACCCCAAAACCGCATTTAGAACCACTATCGCCAATATTGCGCCGGCATCCAGAAACTCACCGAGAAAGATAGAAATCACTCCGGCAATCAGAAGGATTATCACCATTATTGAGGTAAACTGTCCGAGAAAGATGGTAATTGCGCTTCTTTTTCCGCGCTCCTTCAATTCGTTCGGTCCGAACTCTCTCTGTCGTCTCTCCGCTTCTATTTGGCTTAACCCCTTCTGTGGGTGTGAACCGAGTTCGGCTAAGACCTCTTCTGGAGTTTTAAGATACCATCTGCCCATTTTCGGGCGTCGGCTGTCGGCTGCCAGCCTATTCGGACTTTTCGCCGCCCTTTTCCTTTACCGCCTCGGCAATAACCGTGAGTGCACCCAGAATTCCTGCCGCCTCATAAGGCACAAATACCTTTGTCGCCTTACCTTCGGCCATTTTCGCCAGCGCCTCAAGATATTTTATCGCAATCAGGTCTTTGGTCGGATTGCCCTTATGAATTGCCGAATAGACCTTTTCAATCGCCTGCGCCTCACCCTCGGCAACCGTCAGTAGTTTATACTTCTCCGCCTCCGCCACCTTTTGAATCGCTGCCGCCTGCCCTTCCGCCTCAAGAATCCTTGCCTGCTTTTCACCCTCCGCCTTAAGAATCGCTGCCTGCCTAACACCCTCCGCCTCTAAAACCACCGCCCGACGGTCTCGCTCCGCCTTCATCTGCCGGTGCATCGCCTCAGTAACATCACTCGGTGGCTCAATCCGCTGTAACTCCACCCGGGTGACCTTAGCGCCCCATTTGTCGGTCGCCTCATCCAAAACATCCCGCAACTTGGCATTGATTCGCTCCCGGGAGGTTAAGGACTCATCCAGCGTCAAATCACCAATCACATTCCGGAGATTGGTCTGGGCCAGTTTAATCGTCGCCATCCGGAAATTGGCAACATTGTAAAGCACCTTCACCGGGTCGGTAACCTCATAATAGACAATTGCATCCACCGTCACCGTGGCATTGTCCTTAGTGATCACCTCCTGAGGCGGGACATCAACCACCTGCTCGCGCATATCCACCTTAATCAGCCGCTCCAGAAACGGGATAATAAAATTCAATCCGGGTCGCACCAGGCGCTGATACTTTCCCAACCGCTCAACCGCACCCCGCTGATAGGGACGAACGACCTTCAGTCCCAAAAGCGCCCAGATAAAAAGAAATATTAAAACAACAATTACCAATACGGGCACTTTAACCTCCTTTAATCTATGGGTTCAACTACCAAATGGGTGCCATCAACTCGCAGCACCTTAACCTTGGCACCCACTCCAATCGCCTCTTTTGCCTCTGCCAGCCACTCCTCACCGGTTACCTTTACCCGCCCCAACTCCGGCGGCTTAATCTCCTTAACTACTACTCCGACAGCCCCGCTCAGACGCAATGCTCCCACCGGCACTGGCTCTGGCTTAGTAATCTTTCTCCCAATCCACTGAGCAAGAAAAATCCCCAGACCGGAAACCACCAGAAATATTCCATACTGAAAATATGGGTTACGAATGAAAATTGCTATAATCCCGGTTACTAATGCACCAACGCCGAACCAGATGATTACCAATCCGGGCACTATCATCTCCAGTGCGGCGAGAATTAAACCGATGACAATCCAGATTATCGGCTTTAACGCCGGCATAAAACCTCCTTATGGTTTGCAAGGCTAAAGCCTTGCCCTACATATTTTTGGTTTTGGCGGCGGGTAAGTGTCATATCTTCTTATAATGCCTTTGTTAATGTAAAAGTCAAGAGAGTGTATACCTGTATTCAATTCAAAAGGCAGAATGCAAATTGGAAAAGCCAAAACGAAAAGTCTAAGAATTTTGGGATTTGCGATTTGGGATTTGACTTTTGACTTCGGGGAGAGTTATAATCAAGAGGGGAGAAAGGGGGTATGCTTGCTTTTGTCAGAAGAATAGGTTAGACTTTTTGAAGATGTTCAGTTTATCATTATGTCCTGTCATTAGTAAATCTAAGGGGTTGCTCCGGGCGAACAGACCCGAATCGGGCACTTCGGTCGGAATGATGAAGCCGAGGGAAGCCTTCCTTAAGAACTAAAACTATGAACCAAAAATTAATCAAAGGGGCATTATGCCTTGTCCTTTTGAATTTTGCTTCTGGTTGGACATTATTTGAGAGAAGTTATGGTGGTAAGGCGGCGGAGGAGGGGCTTTTTGTTGTCCCGCGGGCGGATAGCGGTTTTTTTGTTGCCGGCTATGCCGATTCGGCACCGGGCTATGGTAGAACCTATGTTCTCAAGGTTGATAAACACGGTGAATTGGTGTGGAGTAAATTAATAGTTGACACACTTGGTGGGGTGATTCTTCACGGGGCTTGTGGTGATGGAAGCGGAGGGTGCGTTGTGGTGGGACAAGAGCGGTCAAGCCGGGGGGACTGGGATATGTTTATTCAGTGGATTGACTCTTCCGGCGCGTTGGTGTGGCGGAAAAATTTAGGCTCAACCGATGTGAATGATATCGGCGCCGCGGTATGTCAGACTGAGGATGGTGGCTGGGTGGTAGTGGGAAATACCATAACCTCTCAAGGGTGGGATGTAACCGCCACAAGATTGGACCGGACCGGTTATGTCTGGTGGTCAAAGAGTTATAGTTCTGCGGGAACTGATCTGGCTTATGCGGTTACAAGGACCTATGACCGGGGGTATGTTATCGCCGGCGCTACATATCCTACCAACGCCCGGTTTTCTGATATTCTGCTTTTTAAGGTTGACTACTGGGGCTACCTTGTCTGGCAGCGGAGTTTTGGTGATTCACTCTGGGATGAGGCAAGGGCGGTGATAGAAACCAAGGACTCCGGGATTGCATTAGCCGGTTTCTCCTCTTCATACGGCGAAGACATAGATGGGTATCTTTTATGTGCCAATGCCTACGGGCTTATGAGGTGGGTAAGGACATTTCCTAAGGTTGGTTATGAAAAGTTCTACGGTTTGGCTCAGACTCAGGATGGCGGTTTTGTCCTTACGGGCGAGAGCGCCTTTCCAGGGGAAGAGGCGGACTTAATGTTTCTCCGAACCAATCCGGGAGGGGAGATGTTATGGCAGCGGTTTTATGGTGGGGAGGGTGATGATTGTGGTAGGGCGGTAGTAGAAACTGGCGATGGTTTTGTCCTTACCGGTAAAACCTGGACCGATTCAATTAATCGTTCTGATGTTTATCTAATAAGAACCAACTCTTCTGGAAATGTTGGGGTCGGAACAGAGGGCAGACGGCGAACGGCAAACGGCTTAAGGGTTTATCCCAATCCATTTAGGAAATGGGTGTGTGTTACTTTAAATGGGGAATGGGGAAGGCGGAATGGGGAATGGGGTAAAAAGGTCCGGATTTTCAATCAGGAGGGGGTTTTGGTCCAGAACTTGCCATTAAAGGAAGGGAATTGGGTGGTGTGGAATGGTTGTGATTTTTCTAACCGTCCGGTGGCAAAAGGGGTCTATATGATACTATTGCCCGACAATCAAAGAGTTAAAGTAGTAAAAATGTGAAGGTATGCTCCGAGACCGAATTTGGGAGAAGTCAAAAGTCAAATTCCAAATTCCAAATCTCAAAATTCTCAGACTTTTCGTTTTGACTTTTACATTAAATGCAAGGGATTCCTCCGCTCGCCAGAGCCTGCCCCAAGCGACCGGAAAGGGATTCCTCGGCAAGATAGGAATGACGGAGCGAGGGGTGTTCGGTCGCAATGACAGGGGCGAGGGGTGCGGAATGAGGAGGCGAGAGGGATGATTCTGATTACCGGTGCCAGGGGTCTTTTAGGTCAGGAGTTGACCCATTTCCTTAGGTCCCGGAATGAGAAGGTGGTGGAGTGGGATTTGCCGGAAAACGACATAACCAATGTGGAAAAAGCCATCAACGGCATTCACCGTGTTCACCCCGACATCATTTTTCATCTTGCCGCCTGGACTGATGTTGACGGATGTGAAGAGACGCCGGCAAAGGCGATGGCGGTTAACTTTCAGGGGACCTGGGCGATAGCCCTGGGTGCAGCAGAAATCGGCTGCCATTTGGTTTACATTTCTACCGATTATGTGTTTGATGGCAAGGCAAAAAGACCCTATCGGGAGAATGATAAGCCCAATCCAATATCGGTTTACGGCAGGACGAAGTTTATGGGTGAGCAGGCGGTCTTGCGTACTTGCAAGAAGAGTTTTATCGTTCGCACCAGTTGGCTTTACGGCAAGGGCGGCAGGAACTTTGTTGATACCATTCGCGCCAAAGCGCAAACCGAACCGGTGCTTAAGGTGGTGAATGACCAGACCGGTTCGCCGACCTATGCCCGAGACCTGTGTTTGCCCCTCTGGGAAATTGCCCAATCCAAACAATACGGCATCTATCATCTGACCAACTCCGGTCAATGCTCCTGGTTTGAGTTTGCCTGTGAAATTGTTCGGTTGACCCAAAGTTCCTGCCAGGTTTTGCCGATAACCAGTGAGGAAAGCGGGCGCCGGGCGCCCCGACCCAAGTTCTCGGTCTTGGATAACCATAAATTTATCGCCCGGTTTAAAAAAAGATTACGCCCCTGGCAGGAGGCGTTAAGGAGTTATCTCAATGAAGTATCTACAACCAAAATTGGCGGTTGACTGTATTATCCTCTTTGGTAATAAGGTTCTCTTTATAAAGCGGAAGAACAAACCCATAGGCTGGGCTTTACCCGGAGGCTTTGTCAATTACGGTGAGACGGTTGAGGCGGCGGTGCGACGGGAGGTCAAAGAGGAGACTGGCTTGGACCTGGTTGATTTAAATCAGTTCCGGGTTTACTCCGACCCGAAACGGGACCCACGGGGACACTGCGTCTCAGTGGTTTTTGTCGCCAAAGGAAAGGGGAAACCCAAAGCCGGGGATGATGCTAAAGATTTCTGTTTAGTTGAGTTAAATGCGATAGAGAAGGTTAAACTGGTTTTTGACCATCAAAAAATTCTTGCCGATTACCGGGAATCTGTCCGGCAATCTAAATCGGGTAGGCGTTAATCTGGAGCGCCCATTTCTTTAGCGCCTCGCGCCGGGCTTTTTCTTCAACCGGCAGGGTCAGCGGTCTGCCCCGAGCGTCTATTATTATTCCGCAAAGACCGCCTTCCACCTTAGCCTCAATAACCTTACCCGAACCAGCACCAACATCAAAACCTCGTTCGGGTGAAATTATCGCCCGGGCGGTCTCACCTACTTCAAGAGGAAGGCATTTAATATCGCCGTAATTAACCCGGGCTTGCAGTTCCTCACCGTTTGCCTTAATAATTCGCACATTAACACAAACTCGTCCCTCTTTTCCCTGACCTGCCGGAGCGATACTTGTTCCCAAATGAATCAGGCAGTCTTTTTCAAACACCTCCTGAGCCGCTTCGGGATGAACTTCAGTTAAAACACCTAAATGGGGCATCATAAAGATTGAATCAACCGCCAGCCGGGTTACCCCTTCGGGCTGAAACGCATCAAGGAGCATCATTGCTGCTTGGGAGCGGCGTGGGGCATGGGAAAGGGCACCACCAGAGCCGACCACCAAATTCAACTCCATCATATTAACCAGCGTCTCGCCGGTGCGCGCCTGGGCAAAGGCATCGGAGATGGTCCGCTCCTGCTGAATGCCCTTGAGCCCAACTGCCATTGACTTGTGATGCTCTAGCGCCAGACGCAACGCCTCCCGGGCAATCGCCTGTTCCAGTTTCAACTCCTCAAGGGTTGAGGGAATGGTGGTGGGGCGAATCATTTTGTTGCGGATGCGGTTGCGCACCTCACTTGTCTCCATTTCAATCGGCAGCCAACGAATGATATTTTCCTCTCCGGCTTCAGCCAGGACATTGGATACCGAGTAGGACATACCGAGATTGGCCGATACCGTGCGATTGAAAATACCCTGAAAGACGCTGAAGACATCGGTAGTTGCTCCGCCGATGTCAACGCCTAAAACCGCAATTCCCTGGCTCTTGCCGATGTTTTCAATCAAGAGCCCCACCGCCCCTGGTGTCGGCATAATCGGCACATCGGTCCATTCCATCAACTTTTTATAACCCGGGGCATGAGCCATCACATGCTCCATAAACAGGTCGTGAATTTTATGCCGCGCTGGACCGAGATTCTCCCGCTCCAGGACCGGACGGATGTTCTCAACAATTACCAAACTTGATTTATCCTTTAAGGTGTTAAGCACCAGTTCCCGGGCATCACGGTTGCCGGCATAGATTACCGGTAGATTGTAGCCAATGCCAAAGCGGGGTTTCGGGTCGGCAGCGGCGATGAGTTCTGCCAGTTCCACAACATGGGACACCGTGCCACCATCAACACCACCCGAAAGAAGTATCATATCCGGACGCAGGGTGCGGATTCTTTCAATCTTCTCGTGGGGCAATCTACCGTCGTTGGAGGCAATCACATCCATCACAATTGCCCCGGCACCAAGAGCCGCCCTAGCAGCACTTTCCGCGGTCATCGTCAAGACAACCCCAGCAACCATCATCTGCAAACCACCACCAGCCGACGATGTGGAAATGTAGATATCGGTTCCTTCTTTATCTCCCAACTTGGGCTTAAATATTCCCTCGCCCTTGATAAGTTTGACACCGGAGAGTTCCTCAACCTCCATCACCGAGTTAAGGACACCTTTGGTTACGTCCTCAAAAGGTGCCTCAACCGTGGTGGGCGCTTCACCGCGGACAATTAACCGATACTCGGTCCCCCTTTTCTCAATTAGAATTGCCTTGGTAGTGGTTGAGCCACAGTCGGTGGCAAGAATCCGGGTGATTTTCTCCTTCTCCATAGGCTAAACTTTCTTATTTCGGCTTTCGGTCTTCTGCTCCTCTTCCAACCTTTCAATTGTCTGGATTAAGAGTTCGACATTATTCCGGTCTTCAAACAAAGCGGCAATTTCTTCATACTGATGAAACGGAAAGAGGGCGGTTACGATAGGCTGGAAAAAGACCATCAGTTGTGAGCCAACAAAAGACAATGGCTTGGTTGACTCCAAAAGGACAATGGCGATTGGCGTAAGACGCAAATCCACCGTTTTCTGAGCAATTTTGCTAATAATTTCGGTACGCCTCTGCGGCGATATGTCACTAGCAAACATCGCCAGTTTCCTGGTAGTTCACATCCAGTTGCCTTGAGGCTCTTGCTTCGTCCAATCGCCGCACCGGCGTGTTCCAGGGTGCGTTATGGAGGTTGTCGGGATTAACACGAGCCTCTGCCGCAATTGCCTTCATCGCATTAATAAACTCATCAAGCGACTCCACCGACTCGGTCTCAGTGGGTTCAATCATCAGCGCCTCAGGAACAATCAGCGGGAAGTAAACTGTTGGTGCATGGATACCAAAGTCCAGAAGCCGTTTTGCCACATCCAAAGTTTTGACCCCAAACTGTTTTAAGTTACTGCCGGAAAAAACCACTTCATGTAGTGAGCGACGCTGATAAGGGAGGTGAAATACCCCTTCCAAACCTTGCCGGATGTAATTGGCATTAAGCACCGCACACTCTGCCACCTCACGCAAACCTTCCGCCCCGAGCATCCGGATGTAGGTATATGCCTTAACCAATACCCCAAACTGCCCGTGAAACGCCAGAACCCGTCCGATTGAGTCCGGTCGGTCGTAATCAAGCCAGTACCTCCCATTGGTATAACGGACTACCGGTTTGGGTAGAAAAGGCTCAAGATGGCTTTTTACTACGACCGGTCCAGAACCCGGTCCACCACCGCCATGGGGCGTGGAAAAGGTTTTGTGAAGATTGATATGCATTATGTCAACTCCAGCATCACCCGGTCGGTGAATTCCCACATAGGCGTTGAAGTTTGCCCCGTCCAAGTATACCAGCGCCCCCTGCTGGTGCAGGACTTCACAAATCTTTTTTATCTCCGATTCAAACAAACCTAAGGTGTTGGGGTTGGTAACCATCAAACAGGCGACCCGGTCAGAACAAGAGCGTTGTAGTTCTGATATGTCAATCAACCCTTCGGATGAGGATTTTATCTGAACCGCCTGGAACCCCGAAAGTGTTACCGAGGCGGGATTGGTGCCATGTGCCGAGTCCGGGACAAGCACTAAGGTTCGATTCTCGCCCTTCTTTTCAAAGAACTTCCGCGCCAGAAGCATTCCGGTGAGTTCACCTTGAGCCCCAGCCGCGGGTTGTAATGTAACCGCATCAAAACCGGTCAGTTCTTTTAAATACTCCCCGAGTTCAAACATTAACCTTAAAGCACCCTGTACCATCTCATCGGGCTCAAGAGGGTGAAGGGGAACAAATCCAGGCAGGCGCGCGGCAACTTCGTTAACCTTCGGGTTATATTTCATCGTGCAGGAACCAAGCGGATAAAAACCCTTCTCAACATGGTGATTTAGAACCGAAAGTCGGACAAAATGGCGCATCAGGTCAACTTCAGAAACCTCGGGTAACTGGTTGTCTTCTCGGATGTTATCGCCAATTTCCTCTTTTAAGTTAACTTCAGGCACATCAAGCGGTGGCAATGACCAAGCACGTCGTCCCGGATGAGAAAACTCAAATATTAACCTCTCCGGACTCATATTTTCCTCTGACTAAGAATAAACCGCTCAATTGAACGGTCGTAGGTTCTTTCAACTTCAGGGGGAAAGAGACACCCCGGTAGTTCACCACTCCGGCGGTGATAGGCAATGCACTCACAACATTTCCCCTTCCGGCTGCAGGGCTCATAGGTGCAGGTGCAACTTGAGCGGTTTTTGTCAATAGAACATTCCATCTTCATTGCTTCTCTCCTTTCCCGGCTTGATGAGCGGCAAAATTCCTTAGAAAATTTACATAAGCATCCAGTTCATCCCGGGTCCTTTTTTCCGTAACCGCAACCAGAAGCCAGTTTCGCGCTTCCGGGTTGAAGACACTCAGGTCAACCCCAGGGAGAAAACCCTCTTTTACTCCGGCCTCAATCAACTCCCGGGCAGGAATTGGCGTTTCCACCACAAACTCCTTAAAAAACTTCTGCTCAGTAAAAGGTTTAAAACCGGGCAGGCGGGCGATTTCTTTAGCCAGGTAATGGCTCTTGGCTAAACACTGCCTTGCCACCTCTTTTATCCCCTCTTTTCCCATCCAGACGAGATAAACTGTTGCGGCCAGGGCGCAGAGCGCCTGATTGGTGCAGATATTGGAGGTGGCGCGTTCCCGACGGATGTGCTGTTCCCGGGTCTGAAGTGCCAGGACATAGCCCTGCCTTCCAGTAATATCAACAGTTCGGGCGGCAATCCTGCCCGGCATATGCCGGATATATTTTTTCTTGGCGGTAAGAATACCGAGATAAGGACCGCCAAACGAAAGTGGTATTCCCAAACTCTGCCCCTCCGCTACCGCAATGTCCGCATCGTAGCGCCCGGGTGGCATAATTATCCCTAATGAAATAGGGTCAACCGCCACCACGAAAAGCGCCCCAGCCTGATGACATATCTGGGCGATCTCGGAAACTGGTTCTAAATAACCGAAGAAATTAGGCTGTTGAACTATAACCGCTGCGGTCTGCTCGTCAACGAGAGAGGTATAGGTAGTGGCTGAGGTTGTGGGGCAAGGATTTAGCCCTGCTTTCCCGATTTGACCTAAACCTGTATAGGTTAGCGGGACTTTCAACCCATAGGCATAAGTGGCGACAACCTCACGATACCAGGGGTTGACCGTCTCAGCAATGACCACCTTCTCTCTCTTGGTTATGTCTCTTGCCATATGCACCGTTTCGGCCAGGGCAGAGGCACAGTCATACATTGAGGCGTTACTAACCTCCATCTCCAACAGCCGACAGACAAGCGATTGAAACTCATAAATCGCCTGTAGTGTCCCCTGGCTCACCTCAGCCTGATAAGGTGTATAGGCGGTATAGAATTCTGGTCGGGAGATAATCGCATCAATCACCGCCGGCCGATAATGGTCATAGGCACCAGCACCGGCAAACGGCACAAGAGGCCGTCGGCCGTTAGTGGAAAGTTTTACCAGTTCGTTGAGCACCTCTGGCTCGGAAAGAGGTGATGGCAAGTTAAAAGCGGTAGGTGGTAGGCGGAGTTCTTTGGGGATGGTTTCAAAAAGTTCCTCAATATTTTTAACCCCGATCTTTTTTAACAGGAGCAGTTTATCTTCTTGAGTATGCGGAACAAACCCCATAATTCAGTGATGTTCTGACCTTTTTACCAGTTCGGCGTAGGCGTTATGGTCAAGGAGATTACTCATTTCGGTGGACAGCCGAGAGCCGATAGCCGACAGCCGAATTCGGCACAACCAGCCTTCGCCGTAAGGGTCGCGGTTGACAATTGCCACCGCCTCGCCCTCCACTTTGTTTACTAAGGGGTTCGCCTCAATCACCTCGCCTGAAAGCGGGGCATAGATATCGGAAGTTGCCTTGACCGCTTCAATAAACCCGATAGATTCCGCCTGTTGGACGACCTTCCCCAAAGTGGTAATTTCTACATAGACGATATCAGAAAGTTCCTTCTGGGCAAAGTCAGTAATTCCCACTGTGGCGATATCCCCTTCTATTCTTACCCATTCGTGGGTCTTAGTATATTTCAACTCCGCTGGAATTAGTGTCATTATTCCTCCTTACTTCTTTCTTGAGCCATGTTTGTAAAAAGGCGGTTGAACAACTACCGCCCTTTGTTTTCTTTCTCGCACATCAACCATCACCTCAACCCCAACCTTACTGAACTGTTGGGCGACATAAGCGAGGGCAATCCCCTTGTTCAGAGAAGGCGAAAGTGTGCCCGAGGTAACCCTTCCCACCTTCTTTACCTCGCCATCACTTTCTACCACAACCTCATATTTAGGTCTCGGGATACCCTTATCCAGCATCTCCAGACACACCAGCCGGCGTTGGGGTTTTCCCTCAAGAGTCCGCTTAAGCGCTTCGGCGCCAATAAAACCATCTGGCTTATCCAACTTTACGACGAAACCGAGACCGGCCTCAAGCGGGTTGGTGGTCTGGTCAATGTCATTACCGTAAAGGCAGTATTTCATCTCCAGCCGCAGGGTATCCCGGGCGCCCAATCCGATAGGCTCAATTTCAAAATCTCTACCTGCCGCCATCACCTCATCCCATACTTTGAGCGCCTCCTCGGCGGGAATATAAACCTCAAATCCATCCTCACCGGTATAGCCAGTTCGGGAAATCAGAACATCAACTCCGGCGACCTTCCCTTGCGCTGCCCAGTAGAAACCGAGCCCCGAAAGGTCAATAGAACAGATTCTCTGTAACACCGGTTCTGCCTTTGGACCTTGAACGGCAATCTGGGCGACACTTTCCGTAACATTCTTTAAAGAAACATCCTCTTTGAGATGTTGTTTTAACCAGGCGGTGTCCTTATCGTTGTTGGCGCCATTTACCACCAAGAGAAACTCCGATTCGGCAAGCCGATATACCACCAGGTCGTCAACAATTCCACCATCCGGATAACACATCACCGAGTACTGTGCCTGATTCACCGCCAGTTTAGCAGCATCGTTGGTGGTCAGCCAATTAACAAAGGATAGGGCATCTTTGCCCGATATTATAATTCTTCCCATATGAGACACATCAAAGATACCAACGGTAGTTCGCACCCGGTGGTGTTCGGGAATAATCCCGCGAAACTGCAGAGGAAGATAGTAGCCAGCAAACTCCACCATCTTTCCGCCACTTTCAATGTGACGCGGATAAAAGGGTGTGGTTTTAATCATAGGGCAAAATAATAGCGGTAATTAAAATCCAGTCAAGGAAAGGCGGAAGGCGGGGTATGGGCGCTGTCAGCTGTCGGCTGGGTGTTAATGTAGGTGCTGGTAAATCTTCTCTGCCAGGTTTCTGCCAATACCTTTGACCCGGGCGATGTCACAAACCCCGGCACCGCGCAGTTTCGCCACTGAGCCAAAGTGCTGGAGCAGCCGTTGTTTTCTTACCCTCCCCAGCCCGGGAATTCGGTCTAATTCAGACGAGAAAACTCTTTTCGCCCGCAGTTTCCGGTGCAGGGTTATGGCGAAGCGATGCGACTCGTCGCGGATGCGTTTGAGAAGTTTTAGCGCCGGCGAGTTCACCGGGATTGATATCTCCCGACCGTCAATATAAAACAGGGTATCGGTGCGCTTGGCCAGACCGAGAATCGGTATCTCCTGGTCAAACTGGTGATAAGCCTTTATAGCGCTTGACAGTTGCCCTTTGCCGCCATCAACCAGCACCAGGTCGGGGAGGGGTAGGTTTTTCTCTAAAAGTCCCCGTACCCGGCGGGCAAGAACCTCTTCAATCATCGCAAAGTCGTTCGGTCCGCAGACGCTTTTAATTTTGAACAGTCGGTATTGACTTTTTAGCGGACGGTCGTCTTTGAAGACTACTATTGAGCCAACCGGACTCTCCCCCTGCGTATTGGAGATGTCAACCCCTTCAATCAACCGGGGTGGCGCCGGTAGCCTTAAGATTGTTGCCAGTTCCCGGTTGGCGCGCGGGATACGCTCCTCCTTTGGGGTTAATTCCACTAGCGCCTTCTCGGCATTGCGTTGAGCCAGTTCTAAGAGGTTTCGCTTCTCCCCCCGTTCTCCTACAACAATCTTGATTTTTTTCTGCCTTTTCTCCAGGAATAACCGCTCAAACAGTTCGCTTTCATCAATCGCCACCGGCAGGACAATCTCCGCCGGCAGGTCGGCGGTATGGGTATAAACCGAGCGCAAAACCCCTTCTAAAACCTCTTCGTCGGGCACATCCGGACCGGTGGTGAAAGGATACTCCTCCCGGGCAACAACTTTGCCCTCCCGGATGCGGAAGATTGTTGCTACCGCGTTTTTCTCGCCTTTTGCCAGTCCGACCACATCGCGGGCGACACGGTCCTGGCTTACCACCTGTTGATTCCGGACAATTTCCCGCAAGGCGAGCAACTGGTCGCGGAGAATTGCCGCCTCTTCGTAGCGCTGGGCATCGGCCTCCTGCCACATCCGCCTTTCCAGTTCCTCAGTCAGTTTTTCTTTTCGCCCGGAGAGGAACTCAATCACATCCCTCACCATCTGGCGATAATATCTCTCCTTTATCCTGCCGGTGCAGGGCGCCAAACACCTTTTCACCTGAAAGTTCAGGCAAGGGGTTTTAGGGCGCTCCTCGGGCAGTTGCCATTTGCAGGTGCGGATTTTAAAAATTCGCTTGACCGCCTTAAGCGCCCGGCGCAACTCCTTGGCACTGGCATAAGGTCCAAAGAGCACCGAGCCATCTGGTTTGATATTCCTGGTGATAAATATTCTTGGATAACGCTCATTGACCGTGAGTTTCAGATAGGGGTATTTTTTGTCATCCCGGAGTCGGACATTGTAACGGGGCTTTTTTATCTTGATAAGGCTCTCTTCAAGAAGGAGCGCCTCAATCTCCGAACGGGTAACAATTGTCTCCAGGTCCCGGACCCGGCGTAAAAGCGCGACCAAACGGGGGTGAGTTTGAGGCTGCAGGTAGGCACGGAGCCGGTCGCGCAGACTGCGCGCCTTGCCGATGTAGATTACCCTGCCGCTACGGTCTTTCAGGAGATAGACGCCGGGTTCTTCCGGTGCTTGAAGAACCTTATTAGCAAATCCGACTTCCGTCTTCTGTCTCACGGTCACGCACAACGCTCACCGATTATCCTTTAACCACCCCCAATGGTTTCATCCTTGCCACCTTACGGGCAATCCCCGCCTTGTGGCACACTTCCACCACCTGGTCAACATCCTTATAGGCATCCGGCACCTCTTCATTCAAAACCTCCCGGCTTGCTGCCATAACCAATATTCCTTTAGCCCGCAATTCTGCCGCAACATCACGGCGCTTTGTTTCCTCAAGCGCTTTTGTCCTTGACCAGACCCTGCCCGCACCATGACAGGCAGAACCAAAGGTCTGCCGGGCGGCAACTTCGGTACCAAGTAAAAGATAGGAACTCGTGCCCATATCACCGGGGATGAGAACCGGTTGACCCAAAGAGCGGTATTTTGCTGGTAAAGCCGGATGATTGGGTGGGAACGCCCGGGTTGCACCCTTCCTATGCACGCAAACCTTTAACCTTTTTCCGTCAATTTCATGCTCTTCAATCTTGGCGATGTTGTGGGCAACATCGTATACCTGGGTCATCCCCAGCCTTTCAATTGGCAAACCTAAGACCTGGGAAAATGCCTCGCGCACCCAGTGGGTGATCGCCTGACGGTTCGCCCAGGCGTAATTTGCGGCTGCGACCATCGCGCCGAAATAACGCTTCCCTTCAGGAGAATCAATCGGCGCACAGGCGAGTTGGCGGTCAACCAGTTCAATCCCGTATTTCCGTGCTGCAGCAACAAGCGTTTTCACATTATCATCGCAGATCTGATAACCTAACCCCCGGGAACCGGTATGAATCATCACCGTAATTTGTCCGAGATGGATGCCCAACTCTTCTGCCGCCTTCGGGTCATAAATTTCGGCTACCTCCTGAATCTCAAGAAAGTGGTTACCGGCGCCTAAGGTTCCCAATTGCGGCATCCCCCTTTCCAGCGCCCTTTGGGAAACGCCGGCAAGGTCAGCACCCGCCATCTCGCCATGCTCCTCAGTATACTTTAGGTCATCAGGGGTGCCATAGCCCTCTTCAACCGCCCAGCGGGCGCCCCGGGTCAGAACCTGAGCAACGGTCTCCCGGGAGATTCTGATTTTTCCCTTAGAACCAACACCAGAAGGGACATTATGAAATATCGCCTGCACCAGTTTTTCCAAGAGTTCTAAATTTAAATCCTTTCGCTCCAAAGCGGTGCGCAGAAGCCGAACACCACAATTAATGTCATAGCCAACACCACCGGGAGATATTATCCCATTATTTATATCAAATGCGGCAACACCACCAATCGCAAACCCATATCCCCAGTGAATGTCCGGCATCGCCAGAGAGGCGTAGACAATTCCTGGCAAGGTGGCAACATTCGCCACCTGCTCGGGCGCCTGGTCCGCCTTGATGTCCTCAATCAGGTTGGCATCGGCATAAATAATCCCATCAACCCGCATCCCTGGCTTATAACTCTTCGGGATAAGAAGTCGGGCATCATCAATTTTCTCTAAAGGTCCATTCCACATTGCCATAAGTTAATTATAAGCGGCTAATCCCCAGCGTCAACCGTCACTCGCCGGCAACGGCGGCGGGCTGATTTTGCTTTGCGATTATTCCAGTACCACCTTCACTATCGCCTGCTGAGTTCCGCTCTTCAGGCTGGCGAAATAGATGCCTGCGGCCACACGCCTGCCTTGGATGTCGGTGCCGTCCCATTGGATTTGCATCAACCGGTCAGTGCCTAAGATTTGTTTCCTGCTCACAACCCGTCCCAAAACATCATGGAGCGAAAATGTTGCCTTCTTCCCCACCGGAATCTGACAGATAAAATGGGCAGTTCCCCGTACCGGGTTATTCGTTATTTGGAATCTAAATTGACCTTGACCGGTTCCCTTTTCCGCTATACCAAGATAATCCTGATACACCGCCAGCCAGTTTGAGCGGGCAGCAAAGAAAATCCGGTTGTCAATCATATCCACCGCTGAGAATCGGGGTGAGAAACTACCGGGCAGGCGGTCAACTACCTGGTCGTAGCGGCAGTCTAATACGACGATGCCGTTGGTGTCACCGAGGAGCAGTCGCTCGGAAGCCTGGTTCAGCGCCCCGGCATAGGCGCAGGGTAGTTCAAGGGTTTGAACCACCGTTCCGGTGTTACAGTCAAACACTTTGATGTTTCCGGAGTAAGAGCGGTCGCACAGGTATAGTTTATTTGACCCGGGATACCAGAAGATGGTGTCGGCGTCATCAGAGATTTCCACCGAGTCGGTAACCGTATTGGAGCGAACATCAATTGTGTAAAGCCGCTCGGTGCCGGTGTTAATGGCGTGATAGACCCGTCCGTTGTTAGGATGGGCAAAGAGCCGGTTGCCGCGATACCTTCTGCCCGCCATCAGTTTCTGGACCACTGTGTCGCCGGTTGGGTCAATAATCCAGAGCGAGGAGTCGGTATATACCGAAAGGTAGATGCGGTTGGACCAGGGGTGATAAACTGCACTACCTACTGTTGATTGAACCGGAATAAAACCCGTTACCGTGTCGCGCAGACAATCATAAACATAAACCTGATAAGGCGAGTAGCGCGGGCAGACATAGAGTTTTGCCAGCGGTTGAACAAGTAGGGCGGTAAACGCATAACGCAAACCTTCCAGCCTTCGTTCGCCTATCAGGGTATCGGCATTGCAGTCAATTACCCAGATTCGCCCGGAGTCGGCAAGATATAGCCGATTCAGACCCGGATTGAGGACGGGAAATAGCCTAATTTCTACCATTGGAATGTTAATCGCCGCAACCGGTCGGCACTCCCGGTCCAGAACCAGCACCGTGTCCCGCTCCGGGAAAAAAAGATATAACTTGTTGCCAATGGAGTTGAACACCATACCGCGGATGATATATTGGGGATACTCCATATATCCTTTCAGCGTATCGGTGGAGCAGTCAACAATGGCTATCCGGTCGGTTCTCAGACCGCAGTAAAGTTCGTTGCGAGTGGGTGTAAATACACTCACCTCTGGCGTTGCCGGGAGGATTATCGTTGCCACCACGGAGTTGCTGGAGTCGATCACCTGCACCGCATAATCAGGATAGTCTTGAATAGCATACACCTTGCCGCTCACCGTGCTTGAGACGAGATTCTCAGAACTTTCTAAGGGTATGATAGCCCGAATAGTATCATCGGCACAGTCAATGACGCCAATATAGGAAAAAGAACCGCAGTAGACCCGGTTTAAAACCGGATTGTAAGCCAGTGAGTATAAATTCGGGGTAAGTTGGACCTCTTTAATGACCGTCAGCGAGTCGGCATTGAGCACCTTAACCGTATCGTAGTAGTTTGCGGCGTAGAGTTTTCGGGCTGTAGGATTAAGGACATAGTCAACCATTCCATAAAGCGAACAGGTCCCGACAATAGAATCGGTGGCACAATCCAGCGCCTCCACCATATCTTCTTCACCGATTAACACCCGATTGGTAATTGAGTCCCACTCCAACCAGATTGGGACATCCTCCAGTTCCACCATAGCAACAAATGTGTCCGTTACCGCATCAAAAGCATATAGTAGGTTCCCCTCCTGTTCTCCGACATACAGTTTATTACTAATCCCGCTGAATGCCATTATCCCGGGTGAAAACTCAACCGGGATGCGCCGCAATATCTGGTCCTGGTTGGCGTCTACAACCACCAGTTCCTTCTCGCCTGACAGATATATCTTGTTAACTTTGGAACAGAAAAGTCCACCCGTATAGGAGCCACGAAAGTAGCGGTCTTTGGTCCGGTTTGCCGGGTCAAAGACCAGCATCCCATTGCTGGAGACATAAACCCGCTCGGTGAGCGGGTTAACAAAAATGGCATTCGGGTAGTAGCAGTAACCCATTGTATCCGGGAAATAGATAATGGTGTCAAGATGCTGAGCGCCGGTAACACCGGTAAGGATGCAACCCAGGATGAGGAGAAACAACCCCAAAATTTTGCCCTTCATACCTCCTCCTTAGATATTAAAAACTACTTATACTACCGCCTTTCGTTAGAACGCCCGCAGCCTGCCTTAACTCCGAATGGCAGGAGATTGCTTCCCCGATTCGGGTCGCAACGACGGAGGGCGAGAGAGTTGCCCATTACCAATTCTGTAACTCGTTAAAAGGAGAAGCAACCTTGCGTTCTAAGCATTTTAATTATAGCATAAAATATTCGCTTGTCAAGTTGCTGAATATATATTTACGACATTTTGGTTTTCTCCAGCAAACAGGCAGGGGCAATTCATGAATTGCCCCTACGGTTGTGGGATTGCTTCGCTATCGCGCGCAATGACGGCGGTGAGGGAAAGGTTTGTCCCGAGCGAAGGGATTCCTCCACTCGCTTACGCTCGGTCGGAATGACCGGGTGTGAGGGGCTGGGAATGACGGAGGACGGGCGCTATTTGCGCTTCTCAATCACCTCATCAATCAGACCGTATTCCTTTGCCTCCTGGGCAGACATAAAGAAGTTGCGGTCCGAATCCTTAAGGATTTTCTCCACCGGCTGACCGGTATGTTTGGCAAGAATTTCTGCCAGCAACTCCTTTGCCCGGACCAGTTCCCTTGCGTGGATTTCAATGTCGGTCGCCTGACCGCTGAGTCCGTAGGCGGCGGGTTGGTGAATCATCATCCGGGAACGGGGTAGGGCGAAGCGTTTCCCCTTTTCGCCCGCGGCCAAAAGGAGTGCGGCGATTGATGCCGCCTCGCCGACACAGATGGTTGAGACCTTAGGTCGGATATACTGCATCGTGTCGTAGATTGCCAGACCGGAGGAAACGACACCACCGGGCGAGTTGATGTAGAGGAAGATGTCCTTTTCCGGGTCTTCGGCCTCTAAATATAACAACTGGGCAACAACCAGGTTGGCAACGGTGTCGTCCACCGGCTGACCAAGAAATATGATTCTTTCTTTTAAAAGGCGGGAGTAGATGTCATAGGCTCTTTCCCCCCGACCGGTCTGTTCAATTACCATTGGCACTAACACTGGGACCTCCTCTTCAGAAAATAATTTTTTCATAATTTAAGGTTTGTCCATAAAACTAAGAACTAACCTCATACGATGTTCGCCTTACTCAGTATGAAATTGATAACCTTTTCTTTGAGGGCAAGATATCGGTAAGAGTCGCTGTCAATAATTGAAGCAATTTCCTCGGGTCTGTGTCCGGTCTGTTCCACCAGTTCCTGGACCTTTGTCTGTATTTCCTCATCGGTAATGGTGATGCCTTCCTTTTCGGCAATCCGCAATGCGATACATTCCAGCCGGGCAAATTTTACCGCGATTGGCTGGATTTTCTCTTTCACCTCTGGGGTATCAGGAAGATTAAACTCCTTAAGGAAACGGCTGATTTGGGCTTCCACCCAGGTCCGGGGCGGTTCAAATTCGTATTGACTGGTGAGTTGGTCAACTATCTGGCTCTTTAAGTCCTCTTCTGTTTTTTCATCCCGCTCGGCAAGTATTTCATTGTTAATCGCCTGGCGCAGGGCATCAAGGCTTTCAAACCCCAGGTCTTTGGCGAAATCCTCGTTTATCTCCGGCAGGACTCTTTCCTTCACCCCTTTTATGAAAAAATGATAGGTTATCGTCCTACCGGCAATCGCTTTGTCCGGATGGTCACTAGGAAAAGTAATCTCAACTTTTCTTTCTTCACCGGCAGACACATTCAGGAGTGCCTCCTGGACCTTCCTTAAATTGGTCTCGCCAGCCGAGGCAGTGCCGGGCAGTTCTGCAGCGCCGATTTGAATGGTAATGTTACTTTTCTTAGGAGCCAGGGGCTGATTATTTTCTTCAAGAATATAGTCTACCAAGAGGAAATCACCCGTTTGAGCAGGGCGGTTTACCGGTTGAAAAATTGCACACCTTTCCTGCAAAGCCCGGAGCCGGCGTTCAAACTCGGCATCAAAACCGGTAATCTCCTTTCTTTTTAGCGATAAGCCGGTATAAGGCTTAAGTTCAAAATCAGGAATCACCTCAACCGATACCCGAAACCGGACCGTTTTATCCTGTGCCACCTCCAGGTTTTCTATCTGGACACCGGAGGCGGGTTTTACCCCCTTTTCTTTTAAAGTCTCGGTTAAAACCTCGTTCATTAACTCTTCAACCGCAACCGATTCCAAAGTTTTGCCGAATCGGCGTCTTAAGAGCTCGGTTGGGACCTTACCGCGGCGAAAACCCGGCACCTCTGCCCGGTCGCGATACTCTTCCAACAGTCCTTCAATCCTGTTCTTGAGCCTTTCGGGTTCAATTTCAACTTCTATTTCTCTGAGCCACTCCTTTGGTGACCTAACCACAATTTCCAAAAAACACTCCTTTTTTAGTTATTTCTGTGCGAGGAGGGGGAGTTGAACCCCCATCCCTTTTCGGGACCAGATCCTAAATCTGGCGCGTCTGCCAAATTCCGCCATCCTCGCATTCCAACCTAACAGTGAAAAGAAAATAGCGCTTGGCACTTTTTAAGTTTAGAGACAGGAGGGAGAAAAGTCAATAAATCATATCCTCGTTTTCTTTTATAACAACAGGAAATTTTTCAAGCCTTCTCTTCAAGCAGGAAGGAGAGGTGTTTTAATAGGCGATAAAATTGGCGCCAGATGATAAAACCGTTTAAGTTAACTTTTTACTTTTGCTGTTAAAGGGGATTTTTAACCGTTTTTTAGTTTTGAGATAAGAGTTAAAGGGGAAAGGGGTCGCCAAACCTTTCCTTAACCAATTTTTACAACCATTTCTTCATTTGATTTTTCCTTTGAGTTTAGCGCCGATTTTAACATCAAACTTAACAATAACCCTAGAACCTATTCAACAAAGGGTTTTACCCCCCTAGTGCTGGAGGGGACAGCCCCCTCTTTTACTATCGCCTGAATAATCAAATACTTAAATCCAATACCGAACCTTGTCCTTAAGCCTTACTTAACTACAATTATTCTCCTCCTTTCCTGGTGATTATCCGAAAGTATGCGGAGAAAATAGACACCAGTGGAGAGAGATAACTGCCCGGCTTCTCCTCCCTTCTCCTTATTTAAAAGCCTGCCGGTTTTGTCATAGACCTCAATGTTCGTCTCGGGTGGGAGATTGAGGGCAATGGGTTTGCCACGGTGAATAACTGTTGGGAGGGATGAGATTGCTTCGCTTCGCTCGCAATGACCGGGATGCTTTGGCTCTTTAATCCCCACCGGCCAGTTGGTGAACTTAAGCACATAGCCGGTGTCATTCACAGGGTTACCGGTCCCAACCTTTGTTGCAACAATCACATCACCATGTCGGTCTGTCTCAAGCCACACCGGTGTAGCAAACTCCCACCTTTGGTTTCTCTCGCTGAGGAGGTTGAGAAATTGAATAACGGTGTTGCCTGAGGACGAAAATCGGTATAAATATATCACATTAGGAGAATAAGAATCAAACGGTAACATCCGAGCGCTCAAGTAGATGTTTCCAAAACTATCGGTTGCACACTGATAGATTGTGATGAAACCATCAGAGGCGGTGTCGCTGAACCATCGCCATAGAGGGGTGCCATCAGGGTCGTATTTGAAAAGAAAAGAGCCATACCAGTAATGCCCCCCACCAGACTTAGCTGCGAAGCCACAACCAGGGAAGTAGATATTTCCCCAGCGGTCTGTAGCGGGTTTGCTTCCGGAAAAATTACCCGAATAGGGAAAGATATAAACATCCTCGGCGAGCGTCTTGCCGGTTGGCGAGTATTTAATGAATGCCGGATACCACTGACGATTGTACCACTGGATACCACGGCAGCCACTGACAATTACATTGTCCCACGGGTCAACACAAAGTGCTAGTCCCTTGTCCGGTCCCCATTCAGAGGTGAAAGTCCTCATCCATTTGGTTACACCCTCAGGGGTGATTTGAAAGGTGAACCACATACTCTCGTAGGTTCCATAGCGAAAACCAGTAATTAGAATGTAGCCATTGCTGTTTGTAGCGATGTCGGTGAGATAGACCTCGGGGTAAAAAAGAGTATCCCAGGTCCAGAGCCACTCGCCGGTTGATGATAACTTCTTAACCGTCCACTTACTTTGGGCACTGTCCCTGCCAACAATGATGTTGTCATCCGGGTCGGTTGCCACCTGGATGGTCCAGGGCACACGAGACCTATCCACTGGTAGATGGACTTCCTTTGTCCAAAGAATTTCACCATCCGGGTTATATTTTATTAGCCAGGACCCTAAGCCGGTATCCATTGCGGTTACAATTACATTGTCCTTGCTGTCCACCGCTAAATCCAGATAGTCACCGCCAGCAATTCCAGGAAAGGATATCCACCTTTTCCATGCCAATTCCTGGGAGACACCGATTGTCATCAACAAGACAAGAAAAAGTAGCACCCTTTTCACATTGCACCTCCTTTGTTTAGTTTATTACTTAAAGGAGGAGGCGAGCCCATTTTTCAACCTCTTGTTATTTTTCCCTTTCCAACCGTTCGGTCGTTTCCTCCTCTTCCTACGACCTTTCTCAGTTTAATTATAACATAAAAATAGCTTCTGTCAATATTTTGTATAACAAATTTTTGATGAGGGGTTTAAGGAGGTTTTAAAGTCAGGATTTGCTTTTTCGCCTGGAAGGAAGGGGAGAGCTCACCCGCTCAATTATTAAGCCTGCCCCCGAGCCAACAGGCTGACAGCCGACTGCCGAGGGGGTGGTTGATGACACCGGTGTGGCTGAATAGGTGAAACACTTTGCCAGAGCAGCGGCAACCTTCTCCGTTAGGGTCTCTTTTGAGGCAAAAACCTCCGCCAGAACCTCACCCTTTTCCACCCGCTCGTTTCTCTTCTTCCGAAAGATAAAGCCGGCACCAGGGTCAATTTTGTCATCAAGGGTCTTTCTGCCCAGACCAATTTCCAGTCCGAGCAAGCCAACTTTAAGGGTGTCAATTGAGCGGATGTAGCCCTTTTCATTAGCAAATACCTCCTTTTTGTAATTAGCGGAGGGGAGTAAGGAGTAGTCGTCAACTACTCTTGGGTCGCCACCCTGTGCCTCAATCATCTCCTGGAATTTTTTTAGTGCCCGATTGGTAGTCAACGCCCGAAGGAGGAGCCGTCTTGCCTGAGGTCGGTTTGCCGCCTTACCAGCAAGGAGGAGCATCTCTTCGCCCAGGGCGAGGGTAACCTCTTGCAGGTCCGGTGGCCAGTTGCCTTTGAGCGCCTCAATCGCCTCTTTCACCTCCATGGCATTGCCCACCGCCCTGCCGAGCGGTTGACTCATATCGGTGATGAGCGCCACCACCTTTTTCCCGAAGGCGTTGCCGATGGAGAGCATTAATCTTGCCAGTTGGCGGGCATCTCTCCTTTGCCGCATAAACGCGCCGTTCCCGGTTTTTACATCTAATACCAGTCCATCAATACCTTCTGCCAGTTTTTTGGACATAATGCTGGCAGCGATTAACGGGATTGATTCCACCGTTCCGGTAACATCCCGCAGGGCATAAAGTTTTTTATCTGCCGGGCACATCTCTTCGGTCTGACCGATAATCCCGACGCCGACCTTTTCTAAGACCTGGTAAAATTCGGCGAGTTTCAGGTCAGTTTTAAAGCCGGGGATTGACGCCAATTTGTCTAAAGTGCCACCGGTATGACCCAGGCTCCGACCTGAAACCATCGGCACAATGACACCGCAGGCGGCAACCAGGGGCGCGAGGATGAGCGAAACTTTGTCACCGACACCACCGGTGGAGTGTTTGTCTATTTTTGGTCCGGAGAGGCGGCTTAAATCTAAGGTTGTGCCGGAATCAAGCATCGCTTTGGTTAATGCCACCGTCTCGGACCGGCTCAATCCCCGAAGATAAACCGCCATCAACCAGGCGGACATCTGATAGTCAGGAATCTCCCCGCGGGTGTAGGCTTTAATTAACCACGATATTTCTTGCGGGTTTAATCTGCCCCGGTCTCTTTTCCGCCGGAGCAGTTCTGTGAACTCCACTAAAGTGGATAGGGTAAATTAGCCGAATCGGCGACCGGTAAACTTGCCACCTTTTATTAGCCCTTCGTAGTGGCGCATTACCAGATGCGCCTCAATCTGCTGGAGGGTGTCAAGGGCAACACCAACGATGATTAAAAGGGTGGTGCCACCAAAGTAAAATGGCACCCGGAAGGCGCTCATCAATATCCAGGGCAATAGGGCAATCAATACCAGAAATATCGCCCCGGGAAGGGTGATAAGGGAAAGGCTGCGGTCAATATAAGCGGCGGTCTTTTCACCGGGGCGGATACCGGGGATGAAGCCGCCATAGCGCTGCATATTATCGGCCAAGTCCCGCGGGTTAAATACTATTGAGGTGTAAAAGTAGGTGAAGAAGATGATGAGTGCCGCATAGAGCAGGTTATAAAGCCAGCCACCAGGAGAGAGAAACCGTTGCATCCAGGCCAAAAACGGCAGTTTCAGAAAGGTGGCAAAGGTGGAGGGGAAGACAATTAGACTCTGGGCAAAGATTATCGGGATGACGCCGGCGGTAACCACCCGGAGCGGTATATGGGTGCTCTGCCCGCCATACATCCTTCTGCCGACAATTCGCTTGGGATACTGAACCGGAATTTTTCTTACCGCCATCGTCATTAAAACCACCGCGGCATAAACGATAAAAACCATCGCCGCAACGATGAGCAGCCAGAGCCAGGAACTGATTCTTGCCTGCTGGAATGTGAGACCCAAGTCCCGCGGGGTGCTGTCAAGGCAGCCAACGAGAATTATGAAGGAGATGCCGTTGCCAATTCCCCGGTCGGTAATCTGCTCGCCCAGCCACATTACGAAGATTGTGCCGGCGGTGAGGGTGAAGATGGTCATCAAACGGAAAAATAAGCCCGGCTGAAGGACAATAGAACCAAACTGGGTTGGTGGCTGGGCTTCAAGGTAGACCGCAATGCTTGCCGACTGAATTACCGCTAATAGGACTGTGGCATAGCGGGTGTATTGATTGAGTTTTTTGCGTCCCTCCTCATCCCGCTGTAACTTCTCCAGGAAAGGAAAAACCGAACCCAAAAGTTGGAATACGATTGATGCCGATATGTAAGGCATAACCCCAAGCGCAAAAACTGAGGCTCGGGAAAGGGCGCCACCGACAAAGATGTCATACAAACCGAAAATCGTCCCGCGCATTTGGCTGAGGACCCAGCCTAACGCCTGGGCGTTGATGCCGGGAACCGGGATATGGGTGCCCAGGCGGTAAACCACCACCATCGCCAAGGTAAAAAGAATCTTTTTCCGCAGGTCAGGGATTTTGAAGATATTGGGGACGCTACCGGTCATTCGGCTTTGGTCTTATGGCTGTCAGTTGCCGGCTGGGAGCGGGGGATTATCTCCACCTTGCCGCCCGCCTGTTCAATCTTCTGTTGGGCAGACCGGGAAAAGGCGTGGGCGCTTACCGCTATCGGTCGGTTAATTTCACCTCTGCCTAAAACCTTTACCGGCTTGCCCCGTGGGACCAACCCCTCTTCAATCAGTTTTTCCACGGTAATTTGTTCTATAGGTAAATTTGCCAACTGGTCCAAGTTCACAACACTGAACTCTACCCGGGTTGGGTTATTAAAACCCCGTTTAGGAATCCGGCGGTAAAAAGGCATCTGTCCGCCCTCAAACCGGGCATCAAACTCAGGTGCCGAATGCTGACCAGCACCCTTATGCCCCCGACAGGAGGTTTTGCCGTGTCCGGAGCCCGGTCCGCATCCTACCCTTTTTTTTCGCTGCACCGCACCTTCAGGTGGTCGCAGTTCATTAATCCTCACAACTCCTCCACATCAATTAGGTGTTTAATCTTAAAAATCATCCCGCGAACCGTTGGGGTATCTTCATGAACCCTTTCCGCCCCCCGCCGGCGCAGTCCTAAAGCCCGAGCAACAAGTTTATGCTCTTTTTTCTCATCAATCAGACTTCTAACCAACCTGATTTTCAATTGTCGCATCTTTCTTCCGTTCAACAAAATAACCTATCGGTTTATTCCGGGCGCTTGCCACCTCTTCTATCGTCCGCAACTTCTCCAGTGCCAAAATTGTTGCCTTGGCGGTGTTGTAATGGTTGCGGGAGCCGAAAGTTTTGCTTAGAATGTCGCTTAACCCCGCCGCCTCCAGGACCGCCCGAACCTGAGGGCAGGCGATTAGACCGGTTCCTGGTGCGGCAGGTTTCAAAAGCACCTTGCTGGCCCCAAACTTACCCCAGGTTTCGTGGGGAATGGTGTGGTTCTTAAAGGAAACTTTAACCATATCCTTGCGGGCTCTTGCCGAGGCTTTACGAACCGCCATCGCCACCTCCAATGCCTTACCATGTCCCACACCCACCTCGCCCTTTCCGGTGCCAACCACCACGGTTGCCGATATCCGCATTCGCTTGCCACCCTTCATCACCTTTGATACCCGTTTAATATTTATCACCCGCTCAATCAGTTCCGGTTCGGGCTCAACAACTTCGCCTTCAGTTATAATGAAACTATCTTTCAAAACTGCAAACCTCCTTGCCGTGCCCCTTCGGCTACCGCCTTTACCCGCCCATGATAGCGGTAACCGGCACGGTCAAAAACTACTTTGTTAATACCTAAACCCTTTGCCTTCTCAGCAATCAACTTGCCGACCTCCAGGGCGATTTCGGTTGGCTTCATCTTCTTCTCTCGAAGTTGCTCAGATAGGGTTGAAACACCGGTTAAAACCCGTCCGGTGGTATCGTCAACAAGTTGGGCGTAGATATGCCGATTGCTCCGATACACACACAGCCGCGGTTTTTCCGGGACACCCGAGATTCGGCGCCGGATGCTTAAATGCCTTCTTAACCGTCTGTTGCGAATCATTAAGATCAATTTTATTTATAAATCTTACTTCTGTCAAAAAATTCTTTGCAAGGCTAAAGCCTTGCCCTACATTCCCGGTTCAATGTAGGGCAAACCTTGGCAAATCACCCCCGCATCGCGGGCAGGTTTGCATTGCGTCCAAAATTTTTCTCTTAGGTGGGAAAGCATCTCGCCGGCGAGATAA
>JBDRUH010000008.1:0-46789 GCA_039801225.1 Caldifarciminota bacterium | reverse complement strand
AGAATCATATAAACGCCTGCTGGAGCCCGGCGACCATTGATGTCTGTTCCATCCCAAACGAAAGAGTAAACACCAGCCGGCAATAGCCCATCAACCAATGTCTTAACTACCCGACCGGAAACATCAAATATCCCCACCTTTGTTCTGCCCTGGGCTGAGAGCGGTATGCTGATTGCGGTTAGCCCTTTGAACGGATTGGGCTTTGCCGCAAAGGTCAGTTTCCTTCCATCCAGCGTTCTCTGTTCCTCAACCCCACCACCCTGCACATACTTAATGGTCAAGATGTCGTAGTCGTATATGCCCGCAACATACACGCAACCCCTACTGTCAACTATCACTGCCTGCCCATATACAACCTTACCCGCCGGCGCAGAGTAAGCGGCAGTCCAGGCCGTGTCTCCATCCGGGTTATACTTGATGGTGAGACAAGCAGCAGTGTGCGGCAGCGATATCCTGACGCCACCAGTAACATAGGCATTCCCTTGCTGGTCAACGGCTATTGCGAACGCTTGGTCTAGCCCATTTGCTGGACCATTGTATCGCCTCACCCAACAGACCCCACCCTTAGGACTGTACTTGATAGTAATATAATCGTCGTCGGTACCTTCTCCTAAACTGTACCCCGTCACAAAGACGGAGCCGTCATTATCCACTTTTACCGCCGTCGCCACATCCCGCCCATTTGCCGACCCGTTGAACCGCCGCACCCAGCAAGTCTCACCCTTATAGTTATACTTGATGGTCAGGTAGTCAGGATCCGTCCCGTACCCCTTGTCACCCCAGCCGGTTACCACTACATTGCCCTCGTCGTCCATAGCTATGTCCTCTAAATGATCATTTCCCGTCTGCGGGCCATTGTAGCGTGCAACCCAAAGCTGCTTCCCGGTGCTGTCATACTTGAGTATCAGGTAGTCTCCGCCAGGAGGATTTATATAACACACTCCACCAACACACACCTCATCACCAGGTCCTATTGCTAAAGCCCTTGCCTGGTCATACTCATAACCAGTATCGTAAAACCTTACCCAGGCGGTATCACCATTCGGGCGATACTTGATTGTAATCCAATCCTCATTGACACGCCGCACATAACTGCACACCAGAATATTCCCCTGTCGATCCACTCCTATATCCCTGCCCGGATATGTGAATTCAAAGGAACGGACCCAAAGAAGTTGCCCCGAAGGACTGTAAGCAATTGTCACCAGCTTGGCATTCCCGAGTTCTGCCTCACCTGTAACATATACATTCCCTTCCCGGTCGCAGGCAATCGCATAAGGACGGTCAAGGGCATCGGGCGTGCCATACTGCCGAGCCCAGAGAAGTTCTCCATCAGGGCTGTATTTCAGCGTGATGAAGTCGTAGTGACCGGAAATAGTGTCGGTGCAAGTAACACCGGTGACCAGCACATTGCCGCTGGAGTCCAGTGCCAGACCCTGTGCCCAGTCACTGCAATGTGCCGGACCATCCCACCTCCTTACCCAGGCGGTATCCACCTGGGCCAGCGCAAAAAACACAATACCCAAAACCAGCACCGCTACCGCAGAAATGTTGTGCTTTATCATTACCTCTTTGATTTAATGAGGTTTGAACCTAATAAGCAGAACATCACCATCCTGGATCTGATAACTCTTGCCTTCAATTTTCACTTTGCCGGCACTATGCGCTTCAAGGAATCCGCCCGCCGCAATAAGGTCTGAAAAAGAAACCACCTCTGCTTTAATAAATCCCTTTCCGATATCGGTGTGAATCATAAAAGCGGCATCTAATGCGGTGGAACCGTAGGGTGCTGACCAAGCACGGGACTCCTCGCCTTTGATAGTATAAAAGCGAATGAGGTTGAGTAGAGAAAAGCATCTTTTTATAATTGCTTGTGGCCCCTCCGGTGTTAGATTGAGACTTTGCCGAAGTTCTACTTTCTCTGACTCGGAGAAGGCGAAAAGGTTTTTCTCCAGTTCAGCCGAGAAAACAACCGGGTTACGGGAGGCGAGAAGTGGAAAATTGGACAGGTCAAAAGGTTCGGTATCAGAGGAGTTGACGGCGTAAACTATCGGCTTGAGGATAAAAAGGTTTAAGTTTTTTACCACCTGTTGTTCCTCTAAACTAAGTTCTGGTTTGTGAAAGCCTTTCTCAAGTTGGTCAAGAAGTTTTTTTAGCGCAGTAACCAGGCAATCTCTCTCCTTAGAAGGTGCTTCCTTTTTAACAGATTCTAACCTTTTTTCTACGATGGCAAGGTCAGCGAGCGCCAGTTCGCTCTCCACAATTTCCACATCTCTATCCGGGTCAACCGTTCCAAGGATGTGGGGAATGTTTGGGGCGTTGAAGTTGCGCACAAGGTGGAGAATCAGGTCGGCTTCACGAATATGGGCAAGGAACCTATTTCCTAAGCCTTCTCCCTGACTGGCACCTTTAACCAGTCCGGCAATGTCCACAAAATTGATATGGGCTGGGGTAACTATCCGGGGTTTAACTATTCGGGCAATCTGCTCCAATCTTTCGTCTGGAACAGCCACTACTCCGACATTTTTTTCAATAGTGGTAAATGGAAACAGGTCTACGCGAGCCTGGCAACCGGTGAGGAGGTTAAAAAGCGAGGTTTTCCCTATATTAGGCAGACCGACAATACCAATTTTCATAGTGCGGAAGACCGTAGTCCGTGACCGTGCCCCGTGTTCCGTGACGGATGACGGTAGAGTTAAATCGGTTCATTGCTTGGTCTAAGCCTTCACTGATTACAAAAAGACAAGCATCCGCCGCCCGTTCAAGGATTTGGGGTAAAAGTTTTGATTCCTCTTTAGTAAAAGGGGAAAGCACATATTCTGTTATGGAGCCTTTAATCGGGGTTGGCGGACAAATACCTATCCGCAGACGAGGAAATTTGTTGGAACCAAGATGGTAAATGATTGAAGCCAGCCCTTTGTGCCCGCCGTCAGACCCATGCGGTCTAAGTCGCAGTCTTCCAAAGGGAAGGGCAATGTCATCCACAACAACAAGAAAATCATCGGGTTCTTCGGCAAGGTGTTCCCGGACAACCACTCCAGATTCATTCATATAGAGCAGAGGTTTAATAAGTGTCAGTTTGGTGCCGGCAAATTGTGTCCGGGCAATAAATTTTCCTGGAAGATGATGGAACCTCGTCCTTAGTCGCTGAGCGATGAGGTCTAATACCATAAAACCGAGGTTATGACGGGTGTTGGCGTAAACAGCGGTAGGGTTGCCCAGACCGAAGATGGTCATTTTAATGTTTTTTTTCTTCTTTTTTCTTCTCTTCCGCAGTCGGTTTGCCTTTCTCCTCCTTTTGTGAACCGGCTGTTTCTTCAACCGCCTTCTTTTCTTTGATTACTTCGGGTTCAGTTGGTGCCTCAGCGGCAGCGGGTGCTTCTACGACCGCGGTGATTTTGCGGGGAGCAAGAATTGTAACAATCGGCGACTCAGGAGGAATGGTGAATTCAATTTCCGGGTATTTGAGGTCGGAGATGTGGATGCTGTGCCCCATTTTTAGATTTGTAATATCAATTTCAAAATGCTGGGGGATTTTATCTATTGTCGCGCGCACAGGAATTTCTCGCAGTATTTGTTCCAGAATACCCCCTTCTTTTACGCCAATTGCCACTCCGGTTAAAATTACCGGCACATTCATTGTTATTCGTTCATTGGGATGAACTTTCTGAAAGTCTACCGACATAAATGAACCATCAATGGGATTGCGTTGAATCGCCTTGATCACGCAGGAAAATCTGCCGTGTTCTTCAATTTCCACATCCACTATTGGTGCTTGTCCCTTGAGGTCTTTAAGGAGTTTACTGAACTGATGTGCAGAAATTGATAGTGGAACAGAAGGGTCGCCATGACCATACATCACCGCCGGGAGTTCACCTGCCCGGCGAATTTTCCGAACTTTACTTTTTCTGATTTCTGTTCTAATTCTTGCTTTGATTGTATTGGGCATAACTCTCCTTTAAATAAATAATGAACTAACCGACTTTTCAAGGTGGATGTTTAGAATCGCTTCGGCAAGAAGCGGGGCAACCGAGAGAATTTTTATCTTGGGATGCTGTTTTTCCAGAGGCTGGAAGATTGTATCCGTGATAACAACTTCGGTTAAAGGTGAATTGGCAAGAGAACTGACCGCTCCATGGGAAAAAAGTCCGTGGGTGGCAGTTACCCGGACAGTTTTTGCTCCGGCAGCGAGTAGCGCCTCGGTTGCTTTAAGGATGGTGCCACCGGTATCGATCATATCATCAAAGATCAGGGCGGTCAGTCCCGTAACATCACCCACTACCCGCAAGGCTTCAACTTGATTGGGTTCGCTCCGGCGTTTATCAATAATTGCCAATGGAATCTGATTTCCCAAACGCTGGGCAAAACCCCGGGCACGATTTGCCCTACCGGTATCAGGTGCGACGATTACCAGGTTAGTGGTATCATTTTGATAATATTCCACTAAAACTGGCGTAGCGTAGAGATGGTCAACCGGGATGTCAAAAAAAGCCTGAATCTGTTCAGCGTGAAGTTCCATGGTCAATATCCGGTCAACCCCGGCACGGGTGAGCAGATTGGCAATTAGTTTTGCCGAAAGCGGCACACGGGGTTTATCCTTTCGGTCTTGTCGGGCATAACCATAATAAGGTATTACCGCGGTCACCCGTTGGGCAGAGGCGCGTTTTAAAGCGTCTATCATAAAAAGAAGTTCAAGAATGTTTTCTGCGGGAGGTGGGGTTGGTTGAATGACGAAAACATCCTTTCCCCGAACGCTTTCATTGATACTTACTCGAATTTCACCATCGGCAAAGTTGGTGATTTCGGCATCACCTAATGGTATTCCCAAGTGAGCGCCGATCTTTTCCGCAAGTGGGCGATTAGCCCGCCCAGAAAATATTTTCAATTTTTCTTTCATTTCATCATTTGCCATCTTTATTACACTGGGGCGGAAGGATTCGAACCTTCACGCCAGGATCCAAAGTCCTGTGTCCTGCCAGATTAGACAACGCCCCAAAGATATAATCCACTAATCGCCGTCCTTTTCGCTTTTTGGTGGTTTAGTGAAGCAAACCTGAAGGTTTGCCCTACATTTTACCGACCTCATTATTAATGAGCGAGTTAGGATACAGCGTATCCCAAGTTCTGCCAGCCGACGCATCGGAGCAGAAGTCAGGGTAAGTCCATAAACCACACTGCCGGAACCGGACAGGCTGGCAGCATAACAGCCATTTTCTAACATAAGTTTTTTTACCTTCCTTAATATGGGATAGCGTTGGAAAACAATAGTTTCAAAACTATTCTTCAACTGTGCTACCACTCCTGTCAGTTCGCTTTTCCTTATTTTTCTAATCAGAATTTTAGGCGAAATTGTAGGCATAGTCAATCTTCGTCGCTGGTGGTCAATAGCCTGATATGCCCAGGTGGTGGAGATGCCAAAGCCGGGAAAGTAGAGCAGAATAAGGAGTTGGGGAATTTGAACTCTCTTGAGTTTTTCTCCCCGCCCCCTGGCAATAGCAGGGGAATTTAACAAAAAAAACCGAACATCGCTTCCCAATTCCAGCGTGAGTTTATGGAGAACTTTTTTTCTTAGAGGGTAGCGGAAAAGGCGATTTAACCCGATTAAGGTAGTTGCCGCATCTGCTGAGCCCCCACCTAAACCAGAACCGGGTGGCACTCTTTTGTGAATTTTGATACGACACCCGGCTTTGATTCCCGCTGTTTTAAAGAAAAGTTGCGCCGCCTGATAGGCGAGATTTTTCTCCCTTGGAATATCCAGTTTGATTCCGGTGGTTATTACTTCAATACCGTTTTTTGTCTTTTCAATCTGCAGCCGGTCACCGAACTCAATGGGGACTAAGGTTGTAAGGATTTCGTGAAAACCATCAGACCGCCGTGGTCCTACCCACAGACCTAAATTGATTTTTGCTCCGGTTTCTATTGTCAGCGAATTCACCTATTGCTGAACAAATGTTGAACGCGGGTCAAAATTCCAGTCCGGTCCCCAAAAACCTGCCGCAATTACCCCGGCCCAGCCAAACCGTCGGACCCGACGGTCAAATATCATAAAGTCGGGGATAGCGGTGCCCGAACCGATAACTCCCCAGAAAAGGGACAGTTTCGTTGAGGCAGAATTGGTGCCCATCCGAATAAGGACTAGTCTTTCAGGATTTATTGGGTTTGGGTAGGTTAAGATTACCGCAACACTGTCCTTTGCGGAGAAATTCCCGGACAGTTGAACTTCGTTATTTTTTATTTTTATCGGCAAGTAAGAGGCAATTTGCTTTGTGAGGAGGTTTTCACTTGGTCCGCCCAAGAGAACCAAATTGCGTTTATCTGATAGGTCTACCAAGGTATCAGGAAAGACTTCCACCGTGCCGTTACCAATAAGCCACCAGCGTAAAGCCTCCTGAGTAGCCGCATGGCGCAGGTCAAGAGCGATATTCTTATCAAGGGTGCCGTAAACAATTATCCAGGGTTTCATCAGCACCTGCTTGGCTGGTCCGTAAACATCGGGCGTTTTATGCAACCTGCTATACTTTGATTTTCCCAATCTCCATCCCCGAGTTGTTTTATGGAAAAAGAGTCTCGCCGGTGGATAGAGCTGCGATACGACCGTCTCTCCATCAATATCTATTCTTATGGGGTGGGGGAAAAATAATTCCTGGTCAAGATTAAGTGTTAACTGGACGATATTGATGGTTTTAATGGTGATTAATGAGTCGGTCGCATTGGCGTATATCACCGCATCATTACCAATTGTGTTTACTCGGTCAATTTTTACCCAATAGCATTCAGCCGATTGCCCCAAATCGGCGGTGCGGAATCTTATTTCTTTTGGTCCGGGATTACGACGATGGGCGGCAAAAAACTCCATTAATTCCGGGTCATCAACACAGACGGTGCCATCATCGTAGTTCCACCAGTGTCCCTTACCCGGGACCTCTTTATAACGATAGTTATAGCCGAGCGCCTCAAGCCAGAGGGCGAAGTTTCTTCCATGGAGAGTTGGCACATTATCATCATTGCCGCCATGAAGGATGAAAATCGGCAGGTTGAAGGCATTTTCAATAAATGCCGGAGTATTGTCCGGTCTTGTTGCCATCTCCCGAATCGCCAGTTTTTGGGGTTCAGAAAATATTATGCTGCGCTGAAGGAAGTTGGGCACATAAAGGGGGAATGAGGGCCAGCCCGCCTCAGGCGCTATTGCGGCAAATCGGTCAGGATGGGCAAGACCAATATGCCAGGTGCCATGTCCTCCCATTGAATGTCCGGTGAGATAAACTAAGTTTGGGTCAATAGGAAATTTCTTCAGACAGATATTAAGGACTTCAAGAGCATCAAGCCTTCCCCAATCCTGCCAGTCAAAACCGTATGGTCGGCGGTTTGTTGGGCAGACAACGAAAGCCCAATCCTTCGGTTTGAAGCACTCTATAAGACCTGACGCCTCAACTCCGGCACCATGAAGGGAGAGAATCAACCCGTACTTTTTCTTCGGGTCATACTCTTTAGGATAGAGGATGGCATAATACTGGCAAGATGAGTCCATTTCCGACAAAAATGTCATTTTGTGTCCCTGAGTGAGGTTTCGGATGCGGAGGTTGATGGTATCGGTTCGTTGATAATCTCGCCATTTGGTTTTGAGATAAAGGGAAATTGGGCTGGAGTCATAAGGAATAGGGGAGAGTTTTATTGGAAAAGCAACCTTTTTCCCACCAAGTATTGGGATATTATTCACTATTGTTTCTAACACTGAGATAGTATCAAGCGCAATAATTATTTTCATGCTGTCAATTACCTTTAGAGTGGTATTGAGAAAGGGGATGCCGATAAAGGAGTTGGTGGTCTCGTCCGCAACTATATCTGGAGTTGTGGCATCAGCAACTAACGGTATAATTGGTTCAGGAGCTGGAACGAGGAGAAACCGGACCTTTTGGTCGCCATAACCAGATATCCGCAGAATGAATCGGTTTACCCCCGAATCTAAGACCACCGGCGTTTTAAACCAGCCGTTACCATAAATGTCACCTAAATACCCGCGACCGTTAAGGATAAAACTACAACGCTGGGCAATTGCCAGAGCCCGACACCGGGTTGAACAGGCAATTTCGGCATAGGCATAGCCCAGTGAGGTTAATCCGCTTATTCCGTAATAGTCCTGAATTGAATCCCACCAAACATTCTCATAATTGGTTTCCAACCAGCCTAATGAGTCCACCCGAGTCTTTTGCCATTTCACCACTCCGCCTTTAACTAACGGGCTTCGGAGCGATTCACCCTCCTTCGGCTCAATGACGGAAATGTCTTCAATTGCCTCAGTCACCCCTTCCCGGGTGCCAACAAGAAATGGTCCACACAGTAGCCACTCATTGATGAAAATAGTGTCAGGAATGGAAGGGTAGGATACATCCTGAAAGGCAAAACCGGTCAGGGATACCAGACAGATTATGAATGATAATTTCATAAATTTTATTTTACCTCGGAGAAGTGGCTTGGTCAAAAGATAATCGGCTTGTTGATTATTGTATTCTAATGGGAAGGATTAGCCCTAAAATCGCGCCGGCGAGGATTATCCAGACCGGTTCAACCCGGAATCGCAAAAGCAAAACGAGCGCCAAAATAGCCATAATCGCGGAAAGGACACCGGTTATTGAGTTTTTGGCAATAAAAAAGGTGGAGACTAAAAGCATACCGCATACTGCGGGCAGAACCCCCGAAAGGAAGTCTTGAATCAGCCGATTTGTCTTGACTCTTTCATAGCCGTGAATCAACCCTAAAAGCATTAAACTGGAAGGTAGAAATGTCCCGAGTGTGGCGAGCAATGCACCTAAAAACCCCAGAACCCGATAGCCGATAAATGTTGCCATAATTGCCACCGGTCCGGGGGTCATCTGACCAATTGCCACCGCATCAATAAACTCCTTGGTTGTCAACCAGTGGCGCATCTCCACCACTTCGTGTTGAAGAAATGGGATTGCTGCGAAACCACCACCGAATATCACCGTTCCCATCTTTAAAAAAACTATAGATAAGTCACCTGCCTTCTGAAGAATGAGGGGGAGGCCGAAAACGGCGTTGTTACCGGTGATTAGCAATGGCAAAAAAACGATTCCCAAGGTGGATGTCATACCCCTTTTCCTCTGCCAGAGGGCATTAAAGACAATTCCCAGGAAACCACACAATAGAACAACTAAAAGGACATCTATTTTTAATATAAGCATTAATACCGAGATTAGACCGATGATAGCGTTGCGCCAGTTTTTGACATTTGCTCTACCAATTGACCAGGTTGCCCAGACAAGAATACTAACTACCATTGGTTGAATACCGGCAAATATCTTCTCTACCCAAGGTAATCTGCCATAACGGAAATAAATAAAACCGAACAGGCACATCAATAGAAAACTGGGCAGAAGTAAAAAAGAAACCGCGGCTATCATCCCTTTTATTCCCCTTAGCCGATAACCGATATATTCGGCATAATTGGAGACAAAAGGTCCGGGGAGCATCTGTCCCATTGCCACCGCGGTAGAAAGTTCTTGGTCATCAATCCATTTTCTTTTTTCCACAACCTCCTGCCGGATTATCGCCAGCATTCCCACACCACCGCCAAAACCAATTGTGCCCACCTTGGCAAAGACTCCGGCAATCTCCCTTAGTTTAACCCCTTTTGTCATTCTACGGTGAGAGCCGCTCAAAAGCGTAGTGCGTTGAGCTATTTAGGACGAGACTTGTCCTTTTTCATCACCTGGTAACCTACCAGTTCCTCAACTTGGTAAAGTTCGTAATTAGTTTTTCCCTTGCTCCACCTCTGACGCTTTTCCCGTTTTACTACTCCTACACCCGGTGCCAACCAGAGGGTTTGCTGAAAGTTTGCCCTATTGCTTTCCGTGTGAATTCGGTAGGTATTCAGAAAAAGACCGGCAGGAACATTTACCGACTCTTGAGCGACCACTTCGGTTAACTCCCGTTCCGCTTCACTGTCAAACCATTGCCTGTGGACTTCCAGGGGCTGAATCAGATAAATTATCCGTTCTGGTTTGCCTCCCCTACCAGGAACAATTTTAAATATGGTATCATTGTGTTTTTGGTAAAAATAATTTATCCTTCGGAGGGAATCTAACGGTGTCTCCATTACCCACACCTTACCCAATTGGGGAATTGTTTTCTCTCCCCGAACTATTTCCACCACTCGCACTTCACTTTTTTCGCTGGTGTCTTTTCCCACAACCTTTCGTTCATACACTTTCATCACCCGCACGGCACCAGGAACAAGCGGAAAATACTCAGAAGTTCGTTTAGTGCAACCGTTTATACAAATAGTCAACATCATAACGGCAAAGATAAAACTTCTCATAGGTTAAGAGTATAAGGCGGCTCGTTTGTGTCAAATTAAAGCACGACCGTTATCTCACGGGTTGTCATCATTGACAGAGAGAACTGGTTACCTATCCTAAGGAGCATACAGCAAATGTTTAAAAAGAAACTGTTTCTTTCTCTTTTAATAATGGTCTCCGCGCTTACAATTTATCTTTCCCTGCCATCTACCCGGTATAATCCTGATGGGCTGCGTGTTTTTCCCTCCTTGCGTTATATAAAAATTAACTCTTCGGGGATGAAAACCTACCATCCTCGCAGTTGGCGCACCGGCTATCAGGAACCTTACTTTTTTCAACAAAATGTTCATAAACATTTGCTTTTCCCTTTATACGCATTCTTAAGTTATAGAGTAGCAATCCTTTTGGGTTACCAAGGGAATGGTCTGAAACCGGTTCAGATAGCCAACGCCCTTTCTGCAGCGGTAACGCTGGTCCTATTTGCCCTTTTTCTCACCTTGCGCTCCCAGAGTATCAACTCCGGTTTAGTCAGCAAAAAACAAAATTTCAATTCCCTCTCCCCCGTCATTACGAGCGGTCGGGACGACGCCTATTTGCCCATTTTGGGGACAACATTGGTTCTGACTTTTTTTAACGCCTTTAGTTCAATGGCAACCGATATTGCCGAAGTTATGCCAGCGATTCCGTTACTTGTTCTGGGTCTATTATTTCTTAAGAAAAGAAAGCCGATTGCAGCCGGGATATTTATGGGAATCAGTGCCGCCTTTTATCTTTTATCCTTGCTCGTGGCAGCAATTATTGCCCTGTGGTATTTTATCTACCGGCAGTTTAGGAAGGGGTTAACACTTTTTTTGACTGCGCTACTAATAACTCTTATTTTATATTTTGGTCTATTCTTTTTGGCTCGGGGTGGTGGATGCCGCGAAATCTGGAATGCCCTGACATTTTTCCCGGAACAGGGGACATTTGGCGGATTGAGGTGGTTAAACTTCTTCACTGTGTTCCTCGGCTTCACCAACAGCATCTTGCCGGTTCTGCCTGATGAATTTTCCGGAGTTAGAGATTTTATCGCCCTTGGTGGCTATAGACCTTATTTTATATTACTGTTTTGGTTATTCGGTGTTACCATTTTTCTTTTCAGTCTCATTTTTGAAATAAAAGCCCGACGGGTTAAAGGAGAAATTTCTTTTGGTCTGCCAGTTCTTTTAGGCACCTTGGTTAGTTCAATTTTCTGGGCACCTTATCACTTAAAAATCTGGATATACGCCAATATCGGATTGGGGTTAATCCTTGCCAATTTTCTTGATATGCCGAGGTGTTCACCAAACAACATTCGCCGCAATCTCATTCTCGTTATTCTCTTTTTAATTTGCGGAACCAATATGATTAAACTTATTTACCGTAATAGTGAAAATCCGAAACTACAGGTGGCAAAGGAAATTGACCGCTTGATGGTCACCCACTATGAAAAATGGGGCGAAGAACCTGACACTGCACTCCTGTCATTGCGATGGTCCCTCGGCTCCGGTCATTCCGACCGAGCCTACGGCGAGTGGAGGAATCCCTTCGCTCGGGGCGGGCTCCGCCCGAAGCAATCTTTTTCCTCAGGGGAAGGCTTTAGACCGCTGGCTCTTATCGGGGACTGGGAACCGGAGTTTTGTTACCTTACTCTATATTTACCCGAAAATCTTATAGTAGTTCTGCCCGACCTTATCCTGCAAAACCAGAAAGATAGTGCCCGAGTCTGGAATGCACTTAGCACACTTCTTGCAGAAATTCAAACGAAAGGTGGGGATGTTTATTTTGTCAACCTTTTCAACTATTCCCCGGAGAAATTAAAGAGATTTTATACCATTAGGCTTCGCTCACCCTGGTTTATTCACTGGGTAGAAAAATACCGACCTTTGGTTTCTCAGGTGTGGCAGGACGAAAGGACAGGAATTGCGCTATTCCATCTAAGTCGGGAAACTCCATATTTGGATCAATAACCACTGGAAAAGTTAAGATATATACAGGACATTAGGGTATAGTGAGGTTTGATGTTTGATATGGTAGTGCCTTAGGCACCTGCTTAGACAGAGTGCATTACATTGTGGGGTTTTTATATAGGGTAAGGCTAAAAGCTTGCTTCTCCTGCCATTCCAAGCTCCCTTGTTCCTCATTCCGAGCCTCCCAAGGAATTTCATTCTGTATGACTTGGGGCAGACCCTTAATGGTGAAGGAATCTCCGGCAAGGGGATTGCTTCGCTCCGCTCGCAATGAGAGAGAGATGCTCGCAATGAGAAAAGACCAAACTGTCATTGCGAGGAGCGAAAGCGACGAAGCAATCCCATTGCTAAAGATTCCTCGGCAGGCTTGGAATAACGGGGCAAGGAGGCTCGGTCGGATTGACGGAATTTCGGGAATATTATGCAAGGCTAAAGCCTTGCCCTACAATTTCATTTTCATTTTATTGTTTGTGGGCTTTTAGCCTTACTTTAACAGGAATATGAAACAGGGCGGTGGGCTAAGTTTAGTTACATATACACAAAATTCTGATGGTTAAAATTGAGTTAAGTTTCGTAATTTATTGACTTGGGCTGAAAAGGGAGTTTCTAGGGGGGCTCTCCACTCCACCACTAGGGTGGTAAAACCATTTCTTGGCTCGGTTTTTTCTTTGATTTTAAGTTTTGTGGTAAAACCCGAGTTAAGTTAAAGGGGAAAATCATCATAATAAGTGGCTCTAAAATGAGGTGTTAAATTCCCACTTTCTTCTTTAAGCACCCGCTTTAAAGAGATTTATACCACTTTCCATCAAACTGGCAATTTATTTGTCTTGTTAAAGCGGTCGTCTATTATAAACTTTTGTTTTGGGCTGACCATTCATCAAATTGAGTTATAAGAGAAGTCAGTGGTAATAAAGTTTTCTTGACTTTGTCATATATCGCAATTAGTATTTGAAGTTAAATGTTTGAGCAAATAAGCGAGGTTCTACCCCTCGTTACCAAACCAATTCGCTACACCGGCGGCGAGTATAATTCTTTCTCTCGCGACCCCGAACCCGGACAGGTAACCTGGGTCTTATCAATGCCCGAGGTATATGAGATTGGTGCATCAAATTACGGGCTGAAGATTCTCTATTCAATTCTCAACCGGTTACCTAATACGGTATGTGAGAGGTGTTATCTTCCTTGGCCAGACTTTGGCTCGGCGCTTTTGTCCCGGGGAATTCCCCTTTATACTTTAGAGTCAAAGCGACCGGTGCGGCAATTTAATATCTTGGGTGTTTCATTACAGAGCGAACTTTCCTATACCAACCTATTGTATCTGTTAGAGGTTTGCTCAATTTCGCTTTATCGGCAGGAACGGACAATAGATGACCCGCTGGTAGTTGCCGGAGGTCCCTGCACTGTTAATCCATTGCCATTGACAGATTTTGTTGATGTGTTTGTAATTGGCGACGGCGAGGAGGTGGTTCAGGAGATTACCGCGGTTTATGCCAACTGGAATCACCTTCATCGGGATGAACTTTTAAAGGAAATTGCCCGGCTTAAAGGCGTCTATGTCCCGGGTTATAGCGATTCGCAAACTCCGGTGGTGCGTCGGTTTATCGCCCAGTTGCGGGAGGAGGATTTTCCCTTTCCGCCGCTGGTGCCAATTTGCGAAATCACTCATGACCGTCTGACTGTTGAGATAGCCCGAGGTTGCACCCGGGGATGTCGGTTTTGTCAAGCCGGAATGATAAATCGCCCAATGCGGTTTCGGGATGTGGAACAGGTGGTTAGACTTGCCGAACGAGGCATCAGAGCCAGCGGGTGGGAGGAGGTTTCTCTGCTTTCGCTTTCTGCTTTAGACTATCCTTATCTTTCCGAACTGATTGAACGATTGAACTCCCGACTGCGCGAGCGCCGGGTTGCCATCTCTTTGCCTTCCACTCGCGGAGAGGACTTTTCCTTAGAACTGGCATTTAATCTGCAAGAGGTTAAGAAGGCGGGTTTGACATTCGCGCCAGAGACGATTGCCCCCCGGTTGCGCCGTTATATCAACAAAAATATCTCAGAAGAAAAAATCATTCACTCAGTTCAAAATGCCCTTGATGCTGGCTGGGCAGGAGTGAAGTTGTATTTTATCATCGGGTTACCGGGAGAAAATACTAATGATGTGATGGAAATTGGTAGGTTTGTTAATGAAATCGCCCGGTTATGCCGGCATAGGATGGTTCGGGTTAATCTGACACCATTTATTCCCAAACCTCACACCCCGCTGCAATGGGAGGGTTTTGCCGATTTGTCGGATATAAAAGAGAAGATGGATTTACTCAAGAGGATGTTTGTCCGAAAAAATATTAAACCTAAATGGGAAAGCCCCGAATCGGCCTGGGTTCAGGCAATACTCGCCCGAGGGGATAACAAAATTGCTAAAGTGATTGAGCAGGTTTACCGGGCGGGTGGCGTATTTCAAGGCTGGAGCGAATTTTTTAAATTTTATATCTGGCAAGAGGCGTTTGCCAAAACAGGGGTTGACCCGAAAAGTTATTTAAGGGTGATACCGGTAGAGGAGAAATTACCTTGGGATTTTATTGATGTAGGTGTAACTAAGGAGTTTCTTAAAGAGGAGTATCTTCGGGCAGGAAAGGGCGAAAAGACGCCGGATTGCCTTCACAGTAGTTGCACCAATTGTGGTGTTTGTGCGGAAAAGCACTTAACAATTCCTTCACCACCGGCAAAATTGGAGTTGGCGTCTGCAGCCGATTACCGGGGACGGGAATTTTCTCGTTACAATGAGTTGAAGAACCGGTTTCGGTTGAAGTATTGTGTGGAGGAGCCGTTTCGTTTTGCCGGACATCTTGACCGGGTTCGGGCATTTTACCGGGCGTTGCGCCGCAGCGAACTGCCGATTGTCTGGACCAAAGGGTTTGCTCCTAAACCAATGCTCTCTTTTGGTCCGCCTTTACCAGTAGGGGTTCTCTCCGAGGGAGAATATCTGGATATTTATTTGACCTATTCTTATTCCGGGAATATCGTCCGAGACTTAGGTCCTTTTCTACCTAAAGGTTTGCGATTCGTTGCTGCCCGGTTAATACCCAATAGTAGTTCTTCTTTGGGGGAACTGATAAACTTAGGGCGTTATGAAATTCAGCACCAAAAGCACAAAATTCAAAATTCAACAGAGGTTTTAGGGGTGCGACGGTTAATTCAGGAAAAGGAAGGGGTTTTGTTGTTAGACCTGGCGATAGCCCCGGGTATTAAGTTGTTTAACACATTGGCACAACTTTTTGGCATTACCAACGCTGATGCCCGGCGCTTACTGGTGAAGCGAAAAGACTGCCTGGTGGAAAATAATGGGTTGGTGAGGTCACCGTTTGGTGAACCGGTAACATAAGAGGAGAAAATTGGAGGAAAGATGAGGGTTAAAAGTAAGATTATCATTAGTGTTAATGAATGGGAAAAGAGGGTCGCGGTTACTGAGAACGGTCAGTTGGTAGAGTTCTATATTGAGCGGGCAGAGGAAGAGAACCTTTTGGGGAGGATTTACAAGGGAAGGGTAGAAAATGTGGTAAAGGGCTTGCGTGGGGCATTTATTAATATTGGGCTGCGGAAAAACGGCTTTCTCCCCCTTACCGAAATTCCCGAGTTTGATATATTGGAGGGTGAGGAGTCCGAGGAGAGTAAACTTGAGCCCAGAACGATTACCTTACGGGAGGGTGAAGAGATTTTGGTTCAGGTGGTAAAAGACCCTTTTGCCGAAAAGGGCGCCCGGCTCACCTCTTTTGTCGCTATCCCAGGAAGATATCTGGTTTATTTTCCCAACCTTTCTCGCATTGGTGTATCGCGGCGAATCGGCGACCGTCGGGAAAGGAATCGGATTCGGGAGATGGTCCGACGGTTTAAGAGCCCCCAAGCCGGGTTAATTGTCCGGACCTCAGCGTCTGAGGCGAGGATATCGGATTTGAAGCGGGAATACGAGGAGTTGGAGCAAATCTGGGAGGAGGTAAAGGTAAAGGCAGAGAGGATGGACTCGCCAGCGGTTTTGTATAACGAGCCGGCGCTTCATTTACGGGTGGTGCGGGATTTACTTAATGAGAATACGGAAAAAGTTATAATAGATAACGAAGAATGTTATAACGAGACTCTTGAGTATCTTAGCCGGGTGGCACCGCGGTTTAAATACCGGGTGGAACTTTATAAAGGGGAGGTGCCGATTATGGAGCAAACCGGAGTTGAAGAGGAACTGGAGAAGATTTTACAGAAACGGGTTTGGTTGAAGTCGGGTGGTTTTATCACTATTGAGCAAACTGAGGCGATGGTGGTGATTGATGTCAACACCGGCAGGTCGGCACAAGAGGAGGACCCGGAAAAACTTGTTCTGGAAACCAATCTGGAAGCGGCGGTAGAGATCGCTCGGCAGATAAGATTACGAGACCTCGCCGGGCTCATCATTATTGACTTCATTGATATGGAAGACCCGAAAAACATTGAACGGGTGGTGAGCGAGTTAAAGAAGCAACTGGCAAACGACCGGGCAAAGGCCGATTTTGCCAAAATGAGTCAATTTGGACTTCTGGAAATGACCCGGGAGCGGACCCGCCCAGGAATGATGTTTTTAATTACGGAAACCTGTCCTACTTGCAACGGCTCCGGAAGAGTCCGTTCGCGGGCTGATGTGGCGATGCGCATTGAACAGGCAATAACCAAGAAACTTCCTCGCCTCAAAGGACGCCGGGTGAGGATTTTGACCGCCCCTCCCATAACTGAGTTTTTGACCACCGAATGGTATGAGCGTCTGGCAAGTTTTGCCCGTCGGAACGAGTTAACAATTGATGTGAAAAGTGACTATCAATGTCACCCTTCCGAATTTAAACTCCTGACCGAGATTTAGCGGGTTCTTTTTGGCTTTTTAAGTCGGTTTTGTAGCGGTCCTTAAGTTCTTGGCGCTTGCCGGCATTCCAGCCTGATACTCGGGAAAAGTAGCCGGTTACCCTGGTGATATGGTCAACCTCAGCGGAATGGCAGAATGGGCAGGTGCTTAAAAGTCCCCGACTGGTGCGATAACATCGGGCACAGGTGGTAAACTCCGGTGAGAAGGCGATCTGGGCATTCCGGGTATTGCGATAGGTCTTGAGGACAAAGTTGGCGATGGACTCTTTCGGCGGACGGGAGTCGGCGAGCCACACATGGGTTAAGGCGCCCGCCTCTATCATATCGTGAAACGCTCCTTCTTTTTGTACTCTTTCAATCGGGTCAATTGGTGCTGAGATATTGAAATGGGTGGAGTTGGTATAATAAATCGCTCCGGAGTCAATGTCACCTTTAACCACCTGTTGGGTCTGCTGGGGATAGAGTTCCAAGTCCAACTTTGCCAGGCGATAAGCGGTGGATTCGGCCGGAGTTTGTTCAATGACTAAGCGGATATTGTGTTCCTTTGCCAGTCTTTGACATTCAAGATGGAGAAAGGCGATTACTTTAAGCCCGAACTGGAATGCATCTTTACTTTCGTGTAACTCTTGACCCAGGTGATACTGAACCATTTCATTCAGTCCGAGTATGCCGACGAGATAGGTCGCGCGCCGGAGCCGAAGATAAGGTTCACCATCCGCTTCCATAGTCAGTAGTGCCAAGGGGCCTTCATTTTTAAGGGAAAGCAATTTTTCAAGAAAGGTCTTTTTTTCTAAGTGGGCGCGCACCACCATTTCCATCCGTTGCCGCAAAAGAGAAAAAAGTGCGGTATCATCATGGTTGGCAAGAAAGGCGATGCGCGGCAGGTTAATCGTAACATTCTGAAGGGCACAGTAACGCATCTTCCAAGGGGTACGGGCATCCTTAAGGTCATTTTCGTCTAAACGGAAACTCAGACGGCAACATTCACTTACCTTGGCGGTCTTGCCCCGGTCAAATACAAAGTAGGTATTTCCCTTTTCCGCAGCAACATCGGCGATGTGATAAAGGAAATCCATTGCCCTGGGCGTTTTAAAGAAGTTATCGGTTAAATGCACCAGCGGTTTGGGAAAGAAGAAAGGTCTACCTGCGCCATCGCCATTTTGATAAACATCAAAAATTGCCCAGACAAACCGCTGCGCCTCCGGTAGGTATTCACCATACTTTTTGCCGGTATATTCGCCGCCCGGTCCAATCGCTTCCACATCAGCAAAGTGGGCGGGAACTTCCCAGTAGAGGTTTATATCGGAAAAAATTGCCTGTCCACCACGGGCGACATTCTGCTGGGAATATTCAAACACCAAGTTCTGAGCCAATTGATAAATGTCTTTATCGCTCATCCCGACTAAAAATGGCGCAAAGAATATATTCACCGCATCCCAGCCGATGGCGCCGGCAAAATGTCCTTGCAGGGCGGCAGAAAATTTTACCATATGAGCAAGAAGTGTCTCGGGATGACGGGCGGGGGTTGCTATGGAGAGGGCGTTAGGGAGATTTAACCCGAACTTCTTGACATACTCCAGGGACTGACCGGAGCAGTAGGGACGATTGATAAAGCCAAGGTCGTGAAGATGGAGGTCTCCCCATATGTGGGCGTCGGCGATATCCGGGTCAAAAACTGATGAGAGGGCAAATTGTTTAAGGGTCCATTCGGCAAGGGTCATATTGATCGCCTCGGGATTGTGAGGGGTATTGGCGTTTTCGCGGTTTTTATAGAGGATGAGATTCTCCACATCGGCAATGGGAACGCCGAGCCGGGTGTGGCGCCGGCGGTGCTCTTCCATACCCCGCTCAACCAATTTAGCATTGACCAGTTCCCGAACCAGACTGGAGGTAACCCGTTTGACATTGGCGTTGATAATAATTTCTTCCACTTCACGGGCAATTTCATTGGCTTCATCAATATCAAGTCCTGTCTCCCGGACCAATGTTCGGGCTATTCGGCTCCTATCCCACTGTCGGATGGTGTCATCGGATGAACGAACAAAAAGGGCAAACTCGGTAGTGTCACGAGTGGCGCCAATTTTCGGCTTAAGTGAAGCGGCATGACGGCGTCGTGCCCGGGCGCGCTGTTCCCGATAAAGGATATACGCCTTAGCGGTCTGGGCATGCCCGTATTCTATCAGAACTTTTTCTACCGCATCATCAATTTCATCAACCGTAGGAATATGAAAGCCGCGTTGAGTATAAAGGAACTCAACCACCCGCTTTGCCAGCCATTCGGCCCGAGCGTAGTCTTCGCCACCTACTGAGCGCGCGGCTTTAAAAATGGCGGCGGTAATTTTATTTTCATCAAAATCTACCAGTTCTCCAGAGCGTTTCTGAACTTTTCGGAAAGGTAGTTTTTTTTCTTTTTTAGAATTGCCTTTCCCGCCAATTCGCTCAGTACTGGACTTGATAACTCCGCTATCCCTTTTTAAATTTTTTGGCTCCGCCACTTTCTCTCCTTTCTTTTAGGTTGTTCAACTCCTCCACAAACTGCTCAGGTGTGTTAAATTGACGGTAAACCGAGGCAAAGCGCACATATGCTACCGGGTCAATATTTATTAATTGCTCAAGAACCATTTCACCCAACTCAGCCGAACTCACTTCCAGCCGTTCATCCTCACTAAGTCTTGCTTCAACTTCATTTACCAGTTTCTCAATTCTATCACGGCTAACCGGTCTTTTCCGGCAGGCAAGAAGAACACCATTAACCAATTTCTGTCGCTCATAGGGTTCACGACCGCCATCCCGTTTTATCACCATCAGTGGGGTGCGCTCAATATATTCATAGGTGGTAAATCGGCGCCCGCATTTACTGCATTCCCTCCGGCGGCGAATTGATGTCCCATCCTGAGCAGGTCTTGACTCCAAGACCTTATCCTCTTCACTTGCGCAAAATGGGCACTTCATATGGTGCTTGATAATAATAAACCACAATATATGGCGTTGTCAAATAAAATTTTCAGGGAGCACCTTTTTATAAATATTTGACAAAATGTGTGTTACAAATAGAGGGCACAATATAATTACCGGGATAACAGGAAGGGTATATAATAAGATGGTAATACAGCAGTTATCCACATTGTTTTCCACATTTTATTCACTCAGGAAAGATGGTCATACCCTTTTATTTTTAGAGGGGTTAGTTTGCCCTGTTTTTCTATGAACACACCAGAACCCTTTTCTATTTTGCCAATAACGGTTATTGGGGTATTGCAAATCTCTGGTGGTGGTAACTCCGAAGAGGTGAAAAGAAGTTCATAATCCTCGCCTCCCTTTAGGCAGAATTCAATCAAGTCTGTTTTTAGCCTTTGACACAACCCTTTTGTCGTTGGATGAATTGGCAAGAGATTGGGGTAAAGAACTACCCGGACATTACTGCTTTCGGCAATATGCCGGGTATCGGTTGCCAGACCATCTGAGGTATCAATCAGTGCCCCAAATTTATTTCTTAACTTACGCATCACTTCTACCCGGGGCAAAGGGCAGATATGCCGCATTACCGCTATTTTTGATGACCGAAGAGGAAAAAGAGAAGAGGGGCGGTTTTTAAGAATGAGTCTGCCAGTCTCGGCAAGACCGGCAAAGCCGGTGAGGCAGACAAATTCTCCTGGTTGGGCATGAGAACGTAACTTAGGAGATACTGTTTTTCCCAAGGCGGTAAGGGTAATAATAAGCCGGTCAAGGGCAACTATATCACCACCAGCAACTTCACATCCTAATTTCTTACAGATAAAATCAATGCCCTTATAAAGCCTTAGGACATCTCTAACCTCAGTCTTTCTTGGCACTCCTAAGGCGACAAGGAGAATTTGCGGTTCTGCCGCCATTGCCACCACATCAGAAAGACAGGCGCAGGTGCACCGGCATCCCACATCGTAATAACTCATATAAGAAAGGTCAAAATGCACCCCTGCGGCATAAGTGTCGGTGGTAAGAACCGTCTTACCATCCTTCAAGACGCAGGCGTCATCGCCAATTCCTACTTTTACCTGATTACGGGTTTTTACCGTATTCTGGATAAACTTTATCAGTTTACTCTCACCAATCTGGTCAATACGCACAAATTATATTAAACCTCAAAAGAGAGAAAGTCAAAATCCCAATGGCAAAATAGTCCAGTGAACAATCTGACGGAAAATCAACGATGATTATTCCCGGGTATGAGAAATGGGCGAGATGCGTAAAACGACAATACGGTGCGGGCGATTGGAAATGGTATAGCAATGGAAGTGGTGCAGGGAAAGATGATGCGGTTACGGGCAGATGACCGCAGCGATATTATTACCGAGATACTTAATGCCGGCGCACTGGTAGGGGTTAAAAGGGGTAAACTACCGGGATGGAGAAATGAAGAGTTTTGGGGGGACCTCCAGTAATATAGAGAGCCGAGCGTCACTTACATTAAAAACCGAACGATGAGCAATTCCGAAATCTATTGAGAGAAGGTCGTCCAATAATTTCACTCCTATACCGGTGGAAAAACCGGTTCTGGTGGATAAGCCATTTATATCCCACAGGTAGCCGAGACGAAGTAACAGCACATTTTTTATGGAATACTCTATCCCTGCTGAATTCCAGAAGATGTCAAACCCTCTAAGGATCCCGTCATCACCTTTGAGATAGCCGCAGAAACTCCTTGTTAGGTCAACCGCTGCAGTCAGTCGGTTTCCGCCTATAGTCAATTCCCTTGAGACCCCGGCACGGAAAAGCGAGGGTAAGGGGACCCTTTTGAGGAAAGTGTCCCCGGAAAAATATTCCATAGGCTTTCCTATATTAGCAATAGCAAACCCAATCCGATAGCGGTGGATTTCATAAAGGGATGAGAAATCAAAAGCCAGAAAGTTTGGCGGACCGTCATATCCGGTAGAAAGGAAAATAGAAATCAACTTAATGCCGACACCCAAAGACAGCTCTTTAAACACATTTCTTCCCAAAGAGAGTTTGAGCGACCTACCATCTTCCGGAAAAACATATTCCGGGGCGGTTAGATTCTCGGTAATCGTGGTTATGCCAATGCCGCCCCCTATGAGTGGTAAGGGAGCGGAAAAAACCCAGAAGTCGGAACGGTGTTTCATATCGGGGAAAATGTAGGAAGGGATGTATGTTCCATAAGAATAACCAAACCCGATTTTATTCTGGGCACCCAATCCGGCGTCATTATAAAAAGTGGTATACGGGTCGTCAGCGATTGCGGTAAAGCACCCACCTAAACCGATTATCCTTCCACTCGGAGGATAGGTTAAGAAATAGCCATTTTCAGCAGCGAAAGAGAAACAGCAAAAAAAGAGCGCCAAACAAAAAGGCACTCTCTTAGAAAAGAATAGCTCTATTTGGCCTATACTCCTACTCATAACAAACATAAGACCAACTAAAAAACTTTTTTCATAGCATAAAATTTATAATTAAAATTTTTCAGCGGGTCAATTGGCAGTTTTTTTTATTTACACATTTTGCCATTAACTTCTGCCATCTCCGATACTTATGCATATAAAATTTCATATATTTTCTTAACCGCTTTCGGTGTCTTTCACGCCAATTTGCAAAATACTCGGGATGTGATTTTCGCCATTCTTTCAAATATTCCGGGTGCTTCTTATGCCATTCCTTAATCTGTTCTCGCATCTTATTGCCGTATTTCTGCCGATACTCCCTTAAATAAATACGTTTCTTCTTGCTATGTGTGAGTTTAACCACTAAATTTTCCATCTTAAGTTAACTCTTTAACCTTTGCTTGTCAAACTTCTCCACCGGCTAAGTGAATTTTAATGACCACAGATTACAAATCATTTCAGGGTGATTCCCAGGTAGGGTAAAAAATGGTGAAGACAAGTTGCTGAGTTTGATTTCCCTATTCGCTAAACTTCTACCAGTGCTCGCGGTGAATACGGAAGGAATCAAACTGGGTCCTAGGTTCGGGTTTGACCTTGGGATAGCCTATCGCAATCATTGAGAGAATCCCGATATGCTCCGGAATTCCCAGTTCCGCCTTTAGCGGCTCTTCACGCTCTTTTCGGGGATGGACACCGAGCCAAACCGCACCCAAACCAATTATAGCGCAAGCGATGAGGATGTTTTCGGTTGCTGCGGAGCAGTCCTGAATCCAAAGTTCTGGTGAGATATTCTTATCACCGCAAACCGCTATCGCCAGCGCCGCTTCACCAAGCATCTTTCCATAGGGATGGATTTCGGCAAGTTTCTTTAATTTCTCTCTGTCAGTAATTACGACAAAATGCCAGGGTTTGAGGTTGCGGGCTGATGGCGCCGCCATACCCGCCTGAAGTAAGGCGATTATGTCTCTTTCTTCAACCGGTTCTTCAGTGTATTCCCGAACGCTACGCCGGGAAAAGATAGGCATTAATCTTCCATCCATAAGGTAAATTTTAGCAAAAAAATTGCCGGCTGACAAATTATCGGCTGGACTTTACAATTTTTTGAGTTTGATGATAATTGAATCTTATGTTTTACGACCACATTCCTCTGACCGAAGAGGAAACAAAACTGAAAAGGAAGGTAAGCGAATACCTTCGTTCTCTCTGGCCTTTTTTTCAGCCCTATATAGTCCGGGTTATTTCTGCCGGTTTCTTACTATTGGTGGCAACCGGACTCGGACTATTGGGTCCGGTGCTTTTGAAACGGGCGATTGATGTCAACATCGCCCAAGGCGATATCCGTGGTTTGATGTTAACCTCGGTTATCTATCTCGGGGTGCAGTTAGGACTGCTTCTTGCCACCTATTTTCAGTTGGTCTGGTTGAGCCAGGTGGGTGAAAAAGGGACAGCCGATTTAAAGGAGGCGCTGTTTGAGCATCTCTTAAATTTACCACTCTCTTTTTTTGATAAAAATCCGGTAGGAAAACTAATCTCCCGGGTTGAAAGCGACACCGAAGCGCTGAAAACCCTTTTTGCCCGGACAACAATCGTCCTTTTCCAGAGTGGGCTGATGCTCATTGGTATGAGTGTAATAATGAGTCTCTTGAACTGGCGTCTTTATTTATTAGTCATTGGATTGTTACCGCCGTTCCTTCTCGCGTTCTGGCAGTTTCAGCACCGCGTGCGACCGGTCTATTTAAAGGTGCGCCGAACTGTTGCTGATATCAATAACCTGGTTGCGGAGACGCTCAAGGGTTTACCGGTGATTCAGGCTTTTTGTCAGGAGAAGGGGTTTTATCAGAAAATGGACAATCTCAACCAACAAAAGTTTGAGCAGGAGTTGAGGGCGATGCGTTGGTGGTATTTAGTCTGGTTTCTGGTTGACTTTGGGGAGTTGGCCGGTATGGCGCTGGTGTTGGGAATCGGTGGTGTTTGGGCGGTTAAGGGCACACTGACCATCGGAACACTGGTGCTTTTTATTTCATATATCAGCCGGCTTTTTTATCCGGTGCGGGCGATTTCCGACCAGATTAATGTAATCCAGCGGGCGTTTGCCTCGGCAGAGCGGGTTCTTAGCATCCTTGAGTTGAAAGAGGAACCGAGCGGCAGGATAAAGGAAAAGACAAAATTAAGGAAAGAAATTATATTTGAACGGGTGCATTTTGCCTATGATGAAACCGATTTTGTGCTCAAGGATATTAACCTGCGGATTCGCAAAGGTGAGAAGGTGGCATTGGTAGGGGAAACTGGAGGTGGCAAGACATCAATTATCAGCCTTCTTTTGAAGTTTTATTCACCTCAACAGGGAAAGATAATTTTTGATACTGAAGAGATTACGGATATAGACCCCAAGGCGCTGCGCCGGGCGATCGGGTTTGTACCCCAGGAGGTAATACTATTTCCCGGAACGGTATTGGACAATCTGCGAATGTTTGACGAGACACTCACCTTAGAGCAGGTTGTTGCTGCGGCACAGCAACTGCGGATTGACGAGCGGGTAAGACAGTTTGAGAAGGGCTATGATACGCTCCTCACTGAAGGTGGCAGCAACTTTTCCTTGGGTGAAAGGCAACTACTCTCTTTTGCCCGGGCATTGGTGCGCAACCCGGAAATTCTCATCTTGGATGAGGCGACCTCTTCGGTTGACCCTCAGACGGAACAGTTGATTCAGGAGGGTCTTTGGCAGTTACTTCACAACCGAACGGCAATAATAATTGCTCATCGCCTGGCAACTGTCCAGATGGTTGACCGGGTGGTGGTCGTCCATAAGGGACGAATCGTTGAGGAAGGCACCCACGAGGAACTCCTTGCTCGGGATGGGGTTTATACACGGTTGTATCGGCTGCAGTTCGTGAATCAGGTGGGTTAAATGGTAAAGCGGCAAAACGGACTAAATGTGGTTTTTTCTTTCTGGCGCAAGCACAAACTTCTTGCCCTGGGGCTTTTTATCGGAACGGTGTTTGGTGCTTTAGTGGCGGTGGTGGTGCCTTATGTTTTACGAATTATTGTTGACGGCATAAAACAGGGTATAACCAGTGAAAAAATAGTTCGTTATGTGCTCTTACTTGTCGGCTTTGGAATTCTCCGGGCGGTGGCGGATGTCATTTTGCCTTTCTGCCGCGGACGGGTGAATGAACGTTATCAATGGCAGGTGCGGAGCGAGGTGTTTCAAAAGATTCTGAACCAGGGGCAGAGTTTTGTCAATCGTTTTCCCAGCGGTGATGTTATGGAACGGCTTGACCATGATATGGGTGAACTCTCCTGGTTTGCCTGCTCCGGAATTTTCCGGTTTATCTCTGCGGCGCTCTTGGTCCTCTTTACTTTGACAATGCTTTTAAGGATGAACCCGATTTTAACCGCGGTTACCGTTTTACCTACCGCTCTTTTAGCCTTTGGCTGGATAAGAATGGGACCAAAGGTTTATCGCTGGTTTATGAAATGGCGGGAGAAGATTGCTGAAATTAACAATCAACTACAATCAGCGTTTACCGGCATTCGGCTGGTGAAGGCGTTTGTTACCGAAGAGCGGTTAACAAAACAGTTCCACAAAACATTAACCGAGCGGGTGGCGGTGGCGGTTAATGAGGCGCGGGCGGAGTCAAAAATTCAGGTTTTATATATGGGGATTGCGGAAATTGCCACGCTGGTCGTTCTCTGGGTAGGCGGAATTCAGGTGATTGGCAAAAGCCTGACCCTGGGTGAGTTTGTCGCATTTAATGCCTATCTCTTGATGTTGATGCAACCGATGTTTGACATCGGCAATCTGTTTGTTACTGGCAAGAGGGCACAAGGTGCTGGTGAGCGAATTGGTGAGTTGACAAGCCACTTGCCCGACATTGAGCGCAAGGGTTCGGCAAAGTTGCTCAATAAGTTGGCACCCGGTGAACTGAAACTGGAGCGAGTCAGTTTTAACTACGACTCAAAACCGGTGCTCAAAGAAGTTGCAATGGTCTTTCCATTAGGGAAGAAGGTTGGTATCGCCGGCACCGTTGGCTCAGGAAAAAGCACCATCTTAAAACTTCTCCTCAGACTGATTGAGCCACAAACAGGCAGGGTTCTTTTGAACGGCACCGATATAAGACAGTTTGACCTTGAGGAGTATCGCCAACTTTTTGGTTATGTCCCCCAGGAGCCTAGTTTATTTTCGGATACTTTAAGAAACAACATCATTTTCGGTCGCGAGGTTGAAACTGAAGAACTAAAACGGGTGATAGATATTGCCCAACTCAGCCGTGATGTAGCGGAGTTACCCAAAGGGCTTGATGAACTTTTAGGAGAGCGGGGCACCGGTCTTTCGGGTGGTCAAAAGGCGCGGGTGGCGATAGCCCGGGCATTGCTAAAGATGCCACCAATTATCATTTTTGACGATGCCACCTCGGCGCTGGACGCTGACACAGAACAGGCGCTATTAAACCGGCTGATTGAGGAACTGAAAGGAAGGACATTGCTTCTTATCTCCCACCGGCTATCAACCCTTAACATTTGTGACTATATCTATGTTTTAGACCAGGGTGAGGTGAAGGAGGAAGGGGTTCCTGAGGAACTCCTTACCCAAAAAGGGCTTTACTGGCAACTTTACCAGCGCCAGTTATTGAAAGAGGAACTGGAACGGCTATAGTCCCGGACTCATATCGTTATTCACACCTTACCTTTGGTCACTGTGTGGCGAGTTAAGCAACTTCTTCCCTCATTTCTTCCCTAGATTTGGCGGTGATGAAGGATGTTTTACGCAACCAAATCCAAGTTTATCTGAACCAGTATCTCTGTAATGATGCTCGTTTTTTCTGACTTTATTACTTAAAAAATTCTACCTATAGGTAGGAAAATTACAGTCTGATCTTAATGGGCTATTTTCTTGATTTTCAAATGGTTAGAGGAATTCTTAACAATTTCAGACCCCACCCCCCAGCTAGCCCCCCACATAACCTAATAAGTTATAATTTAGGTAATCACCAAAATCGCCTTGCTTATAGTTCTTTTTACTGTTTCCCAAAGGGTTTTGGCGGTAATTTATTAAGCGGGGCTGAATTTGATTTCAGCCCTAATTGGCTAACCAATCTTGGTGGAAACCCGCCAATTCACCATCAGAATCACCCCCATCTTAACCACACCAATTATTTCCTTTGTTATTTTACCCCCCCGCCCTCAGTTTCCTCGCTCCGCTCGGAACGGAGCATTGCGAGCTCCTCGGCTCCGCCATTCCGAGCCTGCCGAGGAATCCCTTTTTTCGCTCGGGGCAGGCTATAGCGAAGCAATCCCATTACCGTAGGGGCAATTCATGAATTGCCCCTACTATCTATACTAAAATTTGACCGACAGAAAGAAAAGTTTATAATAACCCCCCAATGGCAACAATCGGGATTTGCCGGGCTCTCCATACCTATCATTATTACCCACTCTGGAAAACCTTTTTTGAAAGGCTCGGTTTTGAGGTGGTCCTTTCGCCACCAACTAATAGAGAAACGGTTGAGATTGGAGTAAGGGTCTCGCCGCCCGAACTCTGCCTACCGGTTAAGGTCTTTTTAGGACAGGTGGAAATTATGCGCCACCGGGTTGATAAACTCTTCCTACCCCGTTTGGTCTGTCAAAGATTGGGTAAAGAGTGGTTCTTTGGTTGCCCAAAGGCTATCGCCCTTCCGGATTTGACCCGAGCGGTATTCCCTTCCCTTTCTCAAACCGTAGAACTGATTGTTGACCAAAGGATTAAGACCGAAGAAACTTCATTTCAAGAGGTTGCCAAGATGCTGGGTATCAATGGTGGTTTGGCGAAGAGGGCATTTAAGGAGGCGCAGATTGTTTCAATAGCGGCTGAGAAGAAAACAAAGGAGGAAGGTTCGCCAGAACATATGTTCAAAGAGCCCGGAGAACAACCCATCGCCAATCGTCATTGCGAGTCCCGAAGGGATAAAGCAATCTCCTTGTATTTGGGTTCGGGGCAAAGCCAAGACCGAGAGAGAATAGGGGAGAGGCACCTTGCCAAAATTGGCGTTATTGGTCATCCTTATCTTCTATTTGACAACTGCATAAACCTTGGTCTGTGGAAGATTCTAACTGAACTTGAGGTTCTACCTTTAGTCTCATTTCCCGATAAAACTCTCATTGAAAAAGAGGCGGCGAATAAGCGGAGTGTAAACTGGTATTATGAAATGGAGATACTGACGAGCGTCAGAAATTTTTTACAAACAGGAGAGGTTAAAGGACTATTGCTAATTGCCAGTTTTTCCTGCGGCACCGCAGCGGTGGTGAATGAGATTATCCGTCGGGAGATTGCCCGAGAGGCAAAGGTGCCAATTCTCACCATTCTTTTAGATGAACATACCGCTGAAGCCGGTTTGCGAACCAGGTTAGAGTCATTTGTTGATATTTTAGAAAGGAAAGCCTAAATGAGGGTTGCATTTCCCTATATGGGTGACATCTATATCGTGTTAACCCCGATGCTGGAGACCCTTGGTGCTGAGGTGATTGTCCCTCCTGAGCCGAATGCCGAGACTCTAACATTAGGTGCTCAACTTGCCCCGGAAACAATCTGTCTGCCATTCAAACTCACCCTTGGGAATATGGTAGAGGCTTTAAAACTCGGGGCTGATACATTAATATATGTTACCGGCTCCTGGTCCTGCCGGTTTGGCTATTATGGACGCCTCCAGGCAAAAATTCTTTATGACCTCGGCTATAAATTTCAGTTTATTGAACTGCGCCGCGACCGGATTTTTGATATCATAAAAAGAGTAATTCTTCTCAACAATGGCAATTTCTCCCGAGCGATAGTTAAAACCTTAAAGGCTTTTCGGCTGGGCTACTTAAAGGCAAAGACACTGGAAAATGCCTATCTCCTTGCCAATAGAACATTGCCCTACGCTCTAAAGCCGAAGGAGTGTCAAAAGTTATTCAAAGAGGTTTTAAAAGAAGTTCATCAGACAAATACGCCAAGGGAATTAAATAAACTCCTCTGCTCGTTACCGGGCAGGTTTGAGAAAATTGACTGCGGCAGGACAAACCCCAAGGTAGGGCAGACATCAGAGGTGTTAAGGGTTAAACTGGTGGGTGAGAGTTTCTGTGTCATAGAGCCGTTTGTAAACTTTGAAATTACCCAGCGATTGGGTGAAATGGGGGTGATTGTTGACCCATTTCTTACCGCTCCCCGCTGGGTTGGCTTTCACGGCTTTCGGCTGAATAAAAAGGAGGTTATTAAAGCCCAAAAGGCGGCGCGGAAATACTGGCGTTATTGTGTTGGTGGCGAAGATGCCAACTCCCTTGGACATCTGATTTTAGCAGCACGTGCCGGATATGATGGCGTGATTCACCTTCACCCTTTTGCCTGTATGCCAGGAACGGTTGTCCAGCCAGTTTTAATAAAGGCGAGTCAGGAGTATGATATCCCTTTACTCTCCCTTTCGCTTGATGAACACACCAGCGAAGCCGGTTTTCTCACCCGGCTGGAGGCGTTTGTCGCCCTATTAAAAAGACGCCGGCGCAGCCACAAAAATTCGCTTAACCCTTTCGCAAAAGTGACTCTTTAACTTTGCGTGGAAAAGATATTTTGATTGATTTGACACCATATTTCTCCTCTTTATAATTGTAGCCAAAAAGGAAAAATATGAGATTTGTATTTTCAGACCGTTACCATTTTAATATTGGCGTTCATGTCTTTCCAACCGAGAAGTATAAGTTAGTAAAAGAGCGACTGGTCTCGGAAGGGCTCGCCCGGGATGGTGATTTCTTTGAGCCGCCCGAACCTTCAGTTGACGATGTTCGGCTGGTTCATACCCGGGAGTATGTGGAGGACCTTTTGAATTTGCGCTGGACCTCCCGGACGGTGCGTTCGGAACTGCCGCTCACCTGGGAAATAGTTCAAGGCTATTTTCTCCACACCGCCGGCACTATTCTCACCTGCCGTTTTGCCTTAGAGAATAGCGTTAGTATGCATATTGGCGGTGGATTTCACCACGCCTTTGCCGACCATGCCGAGGGGTTCTGCTATATCAACGATATCGCGGTAGCAATTAAGAAATTGCAGACTGAAGGCAAAATTGAACGGGCAGCGGTCATAGATTGCGACCTTCACCAGGGAAATGGCACCGCCCGGATTTTTCAAGAGGACCCGAGGGTATTTACCTTTTCCATCCACCAGGAGCATCTATATCCCATAAAGGAGAAATCAAGTTGGGATATCGGACTGGACGAGGGAACAGGTGATAAGGAGTATAACCAGCATCTTCAGGTTGCGGTGCCGAAGATTTTAGAGGAACACAAGCCACAGTTAGTTGTGTATGTTGCCGGTGCCGACCCGTATATGAATGACCAGTTAGGGAATTTGAGTTTAACAAAATCGGGTCTAGCGCTCCGGGATCAGATTGTCTTAGAAAACTGCCATAAGCGGAGTGTGCCGGTGGCGGTAGTTTTAGCCGGCGGGTATGCCCTTGATACCAACGATGCAATAGAAATTCATGTCAATACCGCCCGGGAGTGTCTGCGGGTCTTGGGGCAATTGCCCGAGACGCCACTTAAAAACAATACGGTAAAGCCTAGTAAAGAGCAAAAAGATACTTAAGTGTGGGACTTGACTCCCCGAAAGATGCCCAATTTTACCTGCGGGTATGCTTATTGACATCCTCTCATCCAGTTAAATACAGCCGTTTCTTTGACCGGGAGAGTTTCTCCTTAAGCCGAGCCGGATTTAAAGTAACTCTGATTGGGCTGGGGGAAATTTTCTCCACCACTGATATCAACGGCATCAAACTCATCACCGTTCCGGAACGCCACGGTTTGGGAAAATGGCGTCTTTTTAAAAAAATCGCCTTCCTGGCACGAAATGAAGCGGCGGACATCTATCACTGCCTTGACCCCTGGTGTCTGGCTATTGGACTGAAAATAAAGCGGCAAAGGAGAAATGTGGCAGTGATTTATGAGTCAAGTGAGTGGTTTCCCCGGATGTATCTTGACCGGCAAGATTTTCCCTTGCCCTTGCGTTGGTTGGGATGGCTCTTGGTTAGTTATCTTGAATATCAGGCAACAAAAAAGGCGGATGAGATACTGGAGACCAACTGGTCCAGGTCGCAACGCTTTCTGCGCCGGCGCCGAATACCGGTGCAGGTGCCCAATTACCCACCACTGGAACTTATGGGAACGCCACAAACGGCAAGAAAGCCCTGGGTTGTTTATACCGGGCTAATTTGCCGACCAAGGGGTTTTGACCGGCTACTGAAGGCGCTGGCGACTTTGAAGAAAGAGTTCCCCGAAATCCGTCTTTTGGTGTTGGGAGATTTTGACCCGCGAGATGATATTGAAAAATGGAGCAAAAGATTTATTGCTCAAGAGAATTTGGCTGATAATGTTCTTTTTCTGCCCAAAACCAAAAGTTATCCTGAGATTTTTGATATTTTAAAACCCTGCCTTGCCGGCGTAATTCTACTTCAACCAGAAAGGAAAAACGACTGGACAAATCAACCCAACAAACTCTTTGAGTTTATGGGCTGTGGACTGGCGGTAATCGCCAGCAACTTTCCCGAAATCGCTTGGGTTGTTAAGAAAGAAGAGGCGGGCTGGCTGATTAACCCTAAGGATAATAAAGCGCTTGTTTCTGCCCTTGCCAATGTTTTAAGGAATCAGTCTGAGGCGATCAGCCGCGGACTAAGGGGAAGAGAGGCGGTTATAAAGTATTACAATTGGCAAGTGGCGGAAAAAAACCTTTTGAATGTGTATGAACGGCTTGCCGCAAATATTACCGTATTAAAGAATAGATGATTTGTTTACAGACCCCAGACCGATATTTTGAGGAAATTCTGAGGCAGGCGGGATTGCCATATTCCTCCTCACCTTCTCCTGATACAAAGATTTTTATTACCAGTAGTCCTTTCCAGGTTCGGCTCGGCACAACACCAAAACCGGCATCAGATATGAAATCCTCCTGGGTTAAGGTTAAATTCATCGCACCGGATGAAACCGAGTTATTTCGCAATGTTGGTCTGGTTGATATCAATGCCAGATGTCTGGTACCCAAAAACGCCAACCACGGGAAAAGGAATGGTAAAGGAGGCGCTTTTGTTTACGAAAAAGGAGATGAGATAATATTACCATTTGCTACTTCTCAGGTTTTACGCCATCGAGGTGTTACCATAAAACGCTTTTTTTGCCAGAGTTCCCGGTTACCCTGGGAGAAGGTTGCGGTGGATGACAGGGGAGGGGTTCGTCGGATTCTTACCAATAGTATTCGCCATCTTTTAATTAAAAATAACCTGCCTTATGTCCGGCTTTCCTATGTTCCTGGTTCCTATCGTTCAGTTTTTGGTTTTCGCGTTGATACCGATTATAGTTCTCTTTCTGACATAGTTAAAACAGTAAAACTTGCCGAGAAGATAGGGATGCGTTGGAGTTGGTTTGTCGCCACCGGCAGTTGGAATAGCCGACTGAAGGAGTTAATAAAAATTCTATCTGAACAAGACATACAACTTCATTGTCATAAACATTTGGTTTATAATGACTTTGATAGAAATATGAGAAACTTTCTTACCGGGAAGGAACTACTTCAGAAGGTTGATGTCAATCCGATTGGTGTTGCCTCTCCTTATGGGGAGTGGAATGAGAACCTGCAGAAGGTATTTGAGGAGTTGGATTTTAAATACTCCTCAGAGTTTTGTTATTCCTATGACGACCTACCAGCAAGACCGATAATTTCCGCTAAACTCAGTTCAGTTCTTCAGATTCCAGTGCATCCGATATCTTTAGGCAGACTTATATGGGCAAACGCAAACCCAAAGGCAATTTTGGATTACTACCGGCAGGTGATTGACCTTCAGGTTGCCCGACAAGAGCCCTGTTTTCTCTATGACCATCCGAATTGGATATCCCGATACCCGGAGATTTTTATGGAAATATTAAGTTATGGAATTCAACGGTGTGGTTTTTTCACGACAATTACCGATTATTACCGGTGGTGGCGAAAGAGGGAAGAGGTTCGGTATAATGTTTGGGTTGTTGATGACGGGATTGAGATAACGGTTCAAAATGGGGGAGAGGATGTTTACTTAATTATAGAATATCAAGACCGGATGGCATTTATTCCTCTCACATCCGGGAAGGTTAAATTTGATAAAATCTCCTGGCAACCCCTGTCCATTTCAATGCCATTTAATTCTAAGGAAATCACTACCCGGGGCCGAGAGTGGTTGATGAGACCGTATTATCTGCTTTCTGAAGTTATGAGGTGGCGCCAGATTAGAAAGGAAATGAGGTAAATTTATGAAAGTCCTTTTTGGCTCTTTTTCGGCTATCAGTGTCCTTGGTGGCGGTGTTGAGGTCCAGGTTCGTTCCCTTGCCCGGGTTTTAAGGCAAAAAGGTGTAGATGTTGAACTGTTTAACCCCTGGAAAAGGTATAACCTTGCCGAATTTGACCTGTTTCATCTTTTTGGCGCTCATTTGGGCACATATCATCTCGGCAGGGCGATTAAAAACTTAGGGATGAGACTGGTTTTGACGCCGGTGTTTTACAGCCGGCACAGCGCCAACCGAGTTAAAACAGCGGTCGGATTGGCATTAAAATTCCGCCGTCGGGGTGGGTTCTGGACCGAGCACACATTCTGTAAAGAACTCTGCGATATGGCAGACTTGGTCTTAACCAACACCATTGAGGAACTTAAAATGATTGAACAGGCTTTTGATGTTTCAGAAAATAAATTGGCGGTAGTACCCAATGGCGTTGAGGAGCGGTTTTATAACGCCACGCCCGAATTGTTTATCAAGGAGTTTGGGTTAAAAGATTTCATACTTTATGTCGGGCATATCGGCTGGGGTCGGAAAAACCTTTTACCTTTACTTCGCGTTGTAAGAAAAATTGAAGTGCCTGCAGTAATTATTGGTCCAGTTCTCAACAATGATTATAGCCAAAAATGTCAGGAGTTAATTTCCTCAACACCTTTTATTAAACTTATTCCCGGTCTTCCACCAGAATCCCCGCTCCTTGAGTCCGCCTATGCCGCCTGTGATACTTTCGTTCTGCCATCATTTTACGAAACACCCGGCTTGGCTGCCTTAGAGGCGGCGCTTGCCGGTGCTAAAATCTGTATTACCAAGTATGGCGGGACAAAGGAGTATTTTGGTGACTTTGCCACCTACTTAGAACCATTTTCAGAATCATCCATTGAGCAGGCGCTCAAACAGGCTACAACAAAACCCAAAGATTTTCAACTAAAGGAACATATCCGCAAAAACTTTCTCTGGGAGAGTTGCGGCAGCAAACTCCTTGAACAATACACCCGATTTTTGGCGGGGAGAGGATAGGCTTGTCTGAGTCTTAAGGAAAATTTCTACTTTCCTCGTTTAGTTTACATAATCTTTATTATCAGAACAAAAGGTTAGAGGTAAAATGCTACTTTTTAGGTGCAGTTAGAACTTAAACCACTTCTCGGCAAGCCCTCCCAATAAAGGCATCTTCCAGTATTTCCCGCCTACCGCATTGATAATTCCAAGTATCATCAGAACCAATCCGAAGATATACCCTAAAGGCCAGATTACAAACCAGCCGATAAATGGAATCCCACCGACAATACTTACTGCTACGAACCAGAGCGTAAGCATTATCCCTTGCTTCACATGATACTTGCAGAACTCATTCTCCTTCATCGCCAAGAGCGGCACCAACCAGAGAATCCCGAGATATGAGAGCCAGGCTATTCCTTTTCCCTTTTCCACATCATCTCCCCCTGAACCTGCCGGGGGTGTGGATGTAATTTTTTCTTCAGACATTATTGCCTCCTTGGTTTTACTAACTTAAATCCGACCAGAGATGCAGCCGCTGGGCATAGGTATTCAAGACTGGCATCCGCCAGTATTGACCGGCTGCTGCCTGCACAAATCCAATTATTACCAGAATAATATACAATAGCGAAACCACTGTTCCGGCAAGATAATGAATCATCCAGGCAAAAATCTTAAATATAAACCCTATCAGAATAACATTGCCCATTATTCTACCGAGAAGAAAATCGGTAATATAGACAAAAATCCAGAATATCGCCAGCGCCATCAACAATATAAGACTCTGAAGACCGTGAAAACGACAGAACCGTTCTTTCGGACGCAAAAGAAGCGGCAGGAGAAAAAACATCGGCAGATAACCAACTGCAGCAAGGATTCTTGTATCCTGAGAAATGGTCTCCTCAGCACTTTTTGTTTCTATTTTTATTTCCATTTCGCTAAACCTTAGAGAATTATATCCCTATTTGGATAAGATGTCAATTTGTTTGTGTCGACAGAAAAAACTTTGCTTCACCAAAATCATTAGGCGATGTAAACTGGAAAATGGTTTAATAGCCAATTCCATTGTAGTCTCGATCAATTAAGGAAAAGTTCCGCGTTGCTACAATAAATACCTACCTTGCAACATGGTTTTTTCCAGCAAGTAGGGGCAATTCATGAATTGCCCCTACGGTATTGAGATTGCTTCGCTCCGCTCGCAATGACACTAAGCGATGGGTTCGTAATCACAAAAACCAGGCTGTCATTGCGAGGAGCGAAAGCGACGAAGCAATCCCATTGCTATAGATTCCTTCGCCCTTCAGGTTTGCTTTCAGGAATATTATTCCAGGTAAAGCCTTGCCCTACAATTTTATTGTATGTTGGCTTTAAGCTCTGGTTTAACAGGAATATGAAGGAGGGCAACAGGCTAAGTGTATTTATATATACACAAAATTCTGACGGTTAAAATTGAGTTAAGTATCGTAATTAAATAACTTAATTTGAAGACAGATTTATCTGGGGGGCTGTCCACTCCAGCACTAGGGTGGTAAAACCCTTTCCTGAATTGGTTCTTGATTGGATTTTAAGTTTTGTTGTAAAACTATATTTAAGGTCAAAGGTAAGTTCAACTGTATAAATGGTTATAAAATAATGGCTTGGGAAAAGAGTTAGGCTGTTTAATCCTTCAAATCTAACCGCAAAACTAAAAAGAGGGCTAAAATGCGGTGAAAAGTCCGGTTTAATAAGTAATGTTCAAAGGTAACTCCAACCCATTTTAACAACCAAAATAAGATGAAAGGTTACAAGAGAGTTAAGACCAAAAGTTTCTTGATTTTGTGGTCGTGAGGGCTGAAATTTTAAAGTTGCTTAATCAACCTGAATAATTAAGGAGCGAAGGTATTCGGTTTCCGGCATCTGGGGATGAATTGGATGGTCTGGACCTTGGGTTGAGCGGTCAAGAATAACAAAACTTTTGCCCGTTTCCTGCGCCGCAGAAACTAATATGTCCATTAAGTCCTGCCAGAATAGGTAATGGGAACAGGATGAGGAGACTAAAATCCCGCCACGATTTAAAACTTTCATTGCTAATATGTTGATTTGTCGGTATTTAGCAATGCCAGTTTCTTTATGTTTCTGCGATTTGATGAATCCGGGTGGGTCAAGGTTTACGAGGTCAAACTTTTCCCCGCGCCGGATTAATGTTTTTAAGAATTCAAAGGCGTCAGCGACGATGAAATCACATCTTTCCGAAACCTGGTTTAATTGGGCGTTGCGTTTTGCCATCTTGCCGGCATCGGCTGAGGCATCAACCGCTATCACCTCTCTTGCCCCGCCTAAGGCGGCATTTATCGCAAAGGAGCCAATATAGGAGAAGAGGTCCAACACCCGGCGGTCTTTGGCATATCTTCGCACCTTCTGCCGGGTTAGACGATGGTCAAAGAAGTAACCGGTTTTCTGCCCCGAAGCGATATTAACATAGAAGCGGACTCCATTTTCTGAAATCACCAGTTCAGGCGGAATTTCGCCATAAAGTAATCGTTCCCTTCTTTCCAATCCTTCTGGTTCTCGTAGTATAAAGTCGTCTTTTTCAAAAATTGATGCAACTTTAAAAAGAGAACAAAGGGCATTGACCACCATTGGTAGCCGGCAATCAAACCCTGCCGAATAAACCTGGATAGCAAAGTGGGTGCCGTATTTGTCAATCACCAAACCCGGCAGCCCGTCGCTCTCGCCGTAAATTAACCGGAAGTCATTTTCTTTCGGTAGCACCTTTCGCCGATAGGCATAGGCGGCTTCAATTTTGCGGGCAACAAACTCCTCATTCAGTTCTTCTTCCTTTTCCGAGTAGATACGAACCCGGATTAATGATTTGGGATTAAACATTCCAGAACCGATAAACCTTCCCCGGTCGTAGACTTTGACCAAATCCCCTATTTCCGGTGAACCTTCCACTCGCTGAATTTCGTTGGAAAATACCCAAAGATGACCAGCACGATTGTGTTTTCGGAGGGCGTAAACCGCTTTATCGGGCACAGTTAGATTTTGGATTTTAGATGCTGTCCCGAAGCCTCGCGGAGAAATGGATTCCTCGGCTTCGCTCGGGATGACGAAGCGAAGAGGTTCGGTCGGCAGGGCGGAGCCGAGGGGCTCGCAACGATGAGGGTAAGAGGTTGCAAGGGCTTAACTCTCGGAATGATGGGAAGGTGAGGGATGATGGTAGTCAAGGAGTGTTAAACGACCTAAATCGTCAATCGTGTAAAGAGTAATTACTGGTATTCCCGGTTCAATAGGAAAATCCTTTTTGCCTGAGGAAAGGAGGAGTTCGGGGCGTGATGCGGGGCTTAAGTAGTCTCGGTTTCTAACCAGTTCGGTCGGTTCGGAAATAAATACTGGTTGGGGGTTACCTTCACCAAATGGTGCCAGTTTTATGACCGCAGGGTCAAAATCATTAAAAGGAACTATCCCGTCGGCGACGATCTGATTTTCTTTCGTAATCTTTGGGGCGAAGTTTTCGTGGGCAAACTGTTCGGCTGAGCGAATAAAGGCTTCAACCTGTTCATCTTTGATGGTAAAACCAGCCGCCTTTTTATGACCGCCATAATCCACAAGATAGCAGGACAATGCGCGTAAGAGGTCCATCAGGTCAATGCCATTCATTCCCCGGCACTCACCAACCCAAGCATCACCACGCCAGCCCAGAACGATAACCGGCACCTGATACCTATCTTTTAAGCGGGAGGCACTTGCACCCAGGGCGCGTAAGGAAAGTTCTTTGTGCTGGACGAATATGATTCCATCACCAAATCTTAGGTTCTTTTGAGCCAGGTCAAAGGTTCGTTCTGCTTCATCCCGCCATTCTTGACTTTTTTGAGCAAGTTCCCTTACCCACATTTCTGCCCGGTTTTGGTCCGGGTCTAAAAATCGCTCCACCCCTTCTATACCACTGGCTGAAGCAAATAGCGGCAGTAGTTCGCTAAGAAAGTCGGCAACGGTAAACTCCTTTGGTTTGAAGTTCAATGTTCTTAGCACCGCAGCGACTGCCGGCAGTTGGGTCTTTTCCATCTGATTTAAACCCAGTGTGACCATAATACGGTTCTCACCGGTTAAGGGGCTCCGGTCGGCAATGGTGCCCAGAGTTCCCAAAACAAACATATCTGGCTGGACAGAAAAGAACTCCTCGTAAGATATTTTCAATCTTACCCTGGTGAGTTCCATAGCCAGTTTCAATGCTACCCCAACACCGGTCAAATAAGGGTAAGGATAACAAGCATCGGGTCTTTTCGGGTCAATAATGGCAATTGCTTCTGGTAAAGGGTCAATCACTTCGTGGTGGTCGGTAACAATTACATCTACGCCGTATTCTTTTATCTCTTTGATCTCCTTGTAGTTAGTAATTCCGCAATCAACCGTAACCACCAGTTTTACCCCTTCTTCACAATATTTTTTCAAAATCCGGCTATCAAGCCCGTGTTTGTCTTTCCCTTTAGTGGGAATGTAATATTTCACCTTTGCCTGCATTCCGCTTAAAATTTTATAAAGCGTTAGAACGGCGGTAATACCATCAAGGTCGTCATGCCCCCAAATAAGAACCGTTTCTTTATTTTCTATCGCCTTAAAAATCCGCTCTTTCGCTGGTTCAAAATCGGGTAAGAGATAACCCGGATATAATAAACGAACGCTCGGGTTAAGCCAGACTCGGGCTGATGTTTCGTCATTAACACCTCTCTGAACCAGAAGTCGGGCTAAAACCTCTGAGACCCTTAGTTCTCGGCTTAACCGCCTCAACAAGTCTTCGTCAACCGGTTTTATCGCCCAGGGAAACCTAAAACCGGAAGATTCTGACTGTTGCATTTATGTATTTTAAATCATTTATGCACAGGGGTCAAGGCAACCGAGGATATTATATTTGGGTTCTTAGTTGAACTATAAACTATGAACTATAAACTATGAACTGTGGACAATGAACCACCTGACAGCGAACTGGTCCGGCGGGCAAAGTCCAAAGAACTTACCGCTTTTGAGGAGTTAATCAAACGACACAGTCAGGCACTATTTGCGTTTATGTATAGAATTCTCGGAGACAGCGCTGAGGCGGAAGAGTTAACCCAGGAAACCTGGGTAAGGGCGTGGAAGGGGCTCGGCAATTTCAAAGAGCGCAGTGAGTTTAAAACCTGGCTTTTTCGGATCGGAATGAACTTGGCGCTCAATCTTAAGACCCGGCGAAAGGTAACCGAGGAACTGACTGAATTTTTACCCGGTGAAGAAAAAAAGGAGCCGGCAAGGGTTTATCAACAAACCCAAAAGGAAAAAGTAATACGGGATGCCCTGGCACAGTTACCGGTTGACCAGCGAACCGCAATAGTCTTATTAATATATGAAAGAATGAGATATAAGGAAATTGCTGAGGTGATGGGAAAATCGGTGCGGGCGGTGGACTCGTTGCTCGTTCGGGCAAAGCGCCGATTAAAAGAGCTATTGCTGCCGGCGCGGGAGAAAGGCGTTATCTGATGAAAATAGTCATTAAATTTAACGCAGGAAAAACAAAAGTGGTGTGTCTAAAAATATGAAAATGAAATGCCAAAAGGTAAAGAAGTTGCTTTCCCGAACTCTGGATGGCGAAATAGAGGCAGGGTTAAAAGAAAAAATCCATTCCCATATTGATGGGTGTCCTGAATGCCGAAAGGAGTTTGAGGAGTTAGAGGCGCTAAAAAAGTTTTTGAGTTCGGCTTCGGTTCCGGAAATGTCGCCCTATCTTTTGACCCGGACTATCGCCCGGCTCAAAGAGGCAAAGGTTTTGCCAATAAGTGGTTGGCAGGTGTTGGTCTGGCGGGTGGTAGCAGTAGTGCTAATCGTAATCGGCATTGGAGTTGGCGTCTTGCTTGGGTTAGGTATCGGAAGTAACGGCGAGGTCAATGGCGAACTCGCCGCCCTCAATAGCGAACCTTCAATTGAGGAACTTTTTGCTATAGGCAAATAATGAAAAATCGCTGGCTACTGGTAATATTGGCGGCTTCGCTGGCATTGAACCTGACGGCTTTCGCCGCATTTGCCTATAACCGGTATCGGAAATGGCAAAGGCGGGGTGTCTTAAAACGACTGACCGCGGGAGCACCAGAAAGGATAGCACCGCTGATTGATGAGCATCAGTTTAAGATGGACTCTTTACGAATGGAATACTGGCGGGCACGTCGGGAACTGGCCGAGATGAACTTTGCTGATAAAATGGATTCCCAGGCAATTGAGCAGACTCTTGACCGTATCGCCGAAATTCACCGGGAGATGAACCGGTTAGTATTGGAAACGGGCAGAAAAGCGGTAATGCTTCTACCTCCCGGTAGGCGGGAAAGAATCATCCGGCGTCACCGGGAGATGGTTGGAGGTCCGCCTCCGCCACCACTAAGGTGTAGAGAACATCCTGTTTGGAGACCAAAGAAAAGACTAAGAAGGTTTTAAAAGGAGGAAAAAATGAAAAAATTAACAAAATTGAACTGTCTGTTGGTAATAGCCGGAGCGCTGGTTTTTACTGGCTGGGCTATGGCTCAAGAACCCAAAGAAGAGCCGGCATTGGAAGAACATCCTCCGATGATGATGCCACCCCTGGGTTTGATGGATTTACCCAATTTGACCGATGCCCAAAGGGAGCAAATTCAGGCGCTACGGATTAAGCATTTAAAGGAGATTTTACCGATTGAAACTGAGGTGAGAATAAAAGAGATTGAACTGGATGCACTCTGGCAGGCGGAAAAGTTTGATGCCAAGGAAATCATCGCCAAGGTAAAGGAGATTGGCGAGTTAAAGAATAAACTGGAACTGGCAAGGGTGAAACAGCGGATTGAAATTTATAAAATCTTAACACCGGAGCAACGCAAAACCCTGCGCCGCGGTTTTGGAATGAGGAAAAATATGAGGCGGGAGATGAGAAAGAGGTTCAGGTTAATGGAACCAAGCGATATGAAAGATGATTAGAAAGACTGGTAGACCCGAACATAATACCTCCTTTCCATAGCCCTAATAACCGGGACAAATCTACCGGTCGTGCCGTCCGTCTCCAACCCGGAAACGGACGGCTTTATATTGACTCTCCACTAAAGAAACATATATTACCTTAGTGTTTATCAAAGAGTTAGAACTTTTCGGGTTTAAATCTTTTAAGGACAAAACCACCCTGCGTTTTGCCCCAGGGATGAACTGTATTGTTGGACCCAATGGTTGCGGCAAGTCCAACATTTTGGATGCCTTAAGATGGGTACTGGGTGAACAGTCGTTTGCGGTTCTAAGGTGTAGCAAAAATGAGGATTTAATTTTTGCTGGAACTGCCCGAGTCCCACCATTGAATTATGCCGAGGTGCGACTGGTGCTTTCTGTAGCGGGCAATTCGGAGATAAATAATGCCTGGTGGCAGGGGCAAACACCTTCAGAAATAGAGATTCGGCGGCGCTTCTTTCGTTCCGGTGAAAGTGAATATTATCTTAATCGCCAACCCTGCCGTTTACGTGATATTCAGGATTTGTTTCTCTCTCACGGAATTGGCACCAAGGCTTATTCAACCTTTGACCTCCACCAAATCCGGGAAATCATCTCGGGCAATATCCGGAAAATGTTTGAAGAGGCGGCGACGCTGGCAAAGTTCCGGGACGCCAAGGAGGAATGTCAGCGGAAAATAGAACTGACTAACGCCGACCTCACCCGGCTGGAGGATATAATCAGCGAAAGGGAACGAATTACCCGGAGTCTCCAACGCCAAGCGGCAAAACTCCGCGCCTATCAACGGTTAAAGGAGGAAGAAAAACGATTACGGCTCTGGGAATTGAAGCAAACTTATGAGATTTTAAAAACTGAGTTGGAAAAGGGTCAAAAAGAAATTGCTGTCTTGGAGCAGGTGCAGGCAGACAGATTGAACGAAATCCGGCGACTTGAGAAAGAGTTACACAATCTTCGCACCCGGCTCTTAGCGGAGGAGGGTGAAAAGGAGCACATCAGTACAGAGTTGCAACAGTTGCGTCAGGCAATTTTGGAACTCCAAACTAAAGAGCAATTGGCAGAAAAGGAAAAAGATTTTCTCTTAAGGAGTATTGCCGAATGGGAAAAAGAGCAAAACCGGCTTAAAGAGGAGATAAAGAATCTAGAGGGTTTATCTGCCACTCTCCTTTTAAAACTCAAAGAAATGCAGGGACAAAGAGAGGAAGTAGAAAGGCAACTCGCCGAGCGGCGGAGCGTGATCAAACAAAAGGAGGATGAATTATTTCAAATCCGGCAGAACGCCACCAGAGTCAGTAGACACCTTCAGGAGTTGATGGAGTCGGCAGAAAAATTACGAAGGATGCTAACAAAATTGGCGGTGGAAGAGGAGAACCTAAAAGGTCACTGGCAAAGGGTTCAAGAGGATATCGGAAGAGTAAAGGGGCGGATCAAAGAGGTAGAGAATGAGTTGAAAGTTGCTGAGATAAAACGGGAACAAGCCCAGAACCCATTAACTCAAGCCCGGCAACAGCTGCTAAACCTTCGGGAGGAACTCAAGACCCAGGAGGGGAAACTGGTAGAAGTCCGAGGTCAAATAGCAAAATTGTTATTGGAAAAGAGCATTCTTGAACAAAAGATTGATAGTTTACAGTTACAGGTTAAAACAGTCCAGTTGGAGGAGGCAAAGAAGTTATGGGGTGAAGAGGCAACGGCAGTATTAGAATTTCTTGAACCGGCACCGGGCTGGGAACGAGCCTGCGAGGCGGTGTTATATTTTCTTTTAGATTTTCTCGTAGTTAACCGCTCCGTAGCTAACCGCCTCTCCCCTATCGCCCGGGGAAAAAACTGGCGGCTGTTGATAAAAGATATTTCTCCCCAAGAAACGGTTCCAATAATTCCATTTTTCAGCAATCAAAAACAAATTGAGAATATCTTGCAAGACAAACGGATTGTGGGTAAATTGACCGAGTTTGTTAAAGTAAAACCTGATAGCCCGTTAATTTTGAGCTATCTACTTGATTCTTTCCTGGTGCCCAAGGATTACCAGGTGTTCCAGGAGTTGATTGATGAATATCCTCATGGGGCGTTTGTCATGCAAGAAGGTGCCGCCTGGTTTGGTGACGGCAGGCTGATGGTAATGGGTGAAAGTCCCGGCGTTTTGACCGCTGAGGTGCAGTTTAAGGAAACAAGGACGAAACTCAATAATATCAAAACAGAGATTGACCATTTCCAGAAAAGTGAAAAGGAGTTACAGGAAAAACAGGAAAAACTTCAACGAGAACTGGAAAAGACCGAAAGCAAACTGCTGGTTGAAGAGCAGGAGGTCCAGGGTTTAATATCCCGGATAAAGATACTGCAAACTCTTTGGGAAGAACTAAAAAGAGAAAAAGAGCACCTTATCGACGAAGAAAAAAGGTTAAAAAATTCTTTGGAGAAGGTGGCGATGGAGCGCCAAATAAAAGGAAAAGAAAATGAACGGCTAGCCCAAGAGATTGCCGCAGCCGAGACGGAACTAAAGCAATTGGAGAACGCCGCGGTGGAGATTGAAGGAAAAGTCAAGATAGAACTGAAAGATGCCACCGAGCTACTCGCTTCACTAACAGAATACCGGGCACAAATTGAGAGACTGATAGCGGAAATGGGACATAATCAAAGTCTAATTTCTGATAAACAACACCGCTGGGAAGAACTGAAAACCACCATTGAGGAGGCAAAAAACAAGATAAAGCACCTGGAAGAAGAAAAAGAGCGGCGATGTAACGAACTCAAACAACTCAAACTCACCCTGGCCACAAACGAGGAGCAATTAGCCCATTTTAGCACCAAGGAAATTAGCCGCGCAACCGAAACTCTTGAAGCAAACTGGAATGAACTGCGAGAAATTCAAGATAAGGGGCAGGCGGTGCTCTTAGAACAGCGTCTCCGGGTTGCCGAAATTGAAGCAAGGTTCAAGGCGGTAATCAACGAAGCACAGACAAGTTATAAAACCGATATAGTTCACTTTACTTTTGAGGAGCCGACACCGGATGAGGAACAACTCCAACGAATTCGCGAGCGACTTGAAGCCTTGGGCGAGGTGAACCCCCTTGCCCTGGAAGAATATGAACAGGAACGAAAGGATTTGGAGCGATTGCTATTCCAGCGAAACGATGTTTTCCAGGCAAAAGAGAATCTCCAGCAAGCGCTTTTGGAGATTGACCGGCATGCCAAGGAGCAGTTTCTTGCTACCTATCAGGCGGTGAGACAGGAGTTTCAATTGACATTCAAAGAGCTGTTTCTCTCTGGTGAAGCCGACCTGATTTTAGCCAATGAGATTAATCCGCTGGAATCAGAAGTAGAAATAATTGCCAAACCCCGGGGTAAAACTCCGAAAAGGTTGGAACAACTTTCTGATGGAGAAAAGGCGATGCTGGCGATAGCCTTACTCTTAGCCTTTTATCGAGTAAAACCGGCGCCCTTCTGCTTCTTAGACGAGGTTGATGCACCTTTAGATGATGCCAATGTTATCCGATTTGCCGATTACCTCAAAAGGCTATCAGAGAAGACACAGGTAATCCTCATTACCCATAACCGGGCAACAATTGAAAGGGCCGATGTCCTTTTCGGGGTTACCGCTGAAGAACCTGGTGTCTCGCAACTGGTCTCAGTGAATATCGCCAACTACCGAGAAAGGATTTCTGTTCCAATTAATAAGGATTAAATGGGGATTTACGAAACTCTGAAAAAAACCCGGGAGTTATTCCGTCGACTCGTTGGCACGGTTGATACTGAAGAACTTAAGGCAGTTTTGCTTAGTGCTGATGTTGGTATAAAGGCAACTGAGATACTTATCGCCGCCGCCCGCCGTTCCAAAGGCAATCTCAGGGATAATTTAAAGAAAGAAATTATCCGCATTCTTTCATTACCAGTTATTTTTAGTGCTTGGAATGAAAAAACAGCACCACTGGTGATTATGGTTGTCGGTGTCAATGGTGTGGGCAAAACCACTACCGTCGGCAAACTTTCTTACCTTTTTAACCGCCAGGGGAAAAAGGTTGTAATAGCGGCTGCCGACACATATCGGGATGCCGCAGCTGAACAACTCAAGGTCTGGGCAAGTCGTGCCGGAGTAGAAATAGTTTCTTCTCAAAAAGGTCAGGATGCCGCGGCGGTAGCATTTGATACCCTTCAGAAGGCACAGCAGGGCAAAGCAGATGTTGTTCTTATAGATACTGCGGGCAGGCTCCATACCCGGTATGACCTGATGGCCGAAGCCGAGAAAATAAAACGGGTATGCGGTAAAGTGAAACCCGGCGCACCAGAAGAGATTCTATTGGTTCTTGATGCCACTATCGGTCAAAACGGCATCAGGCAGGCACAAGTATTTCATCAACGGCTTAATCTCACCGGAATTATCCTGACCAAATTGGATGGCACCGCTAAAGGCGGAATTGTCATTCCCGTAGCAATGGAAATTGGGGTGCCGATCCGATTTATTGGCACCGGAGAGGGAATTGAAGATTTAGCACCTTTTGTGCCTGAAGATTATGTTGAGGCGTTATTTGAGGATTGAGCCTGGGCGGTTAACGCTTGGGTGAGCACATCAATCGCCCACCGGGCAATCTCCTTTACTTCCTTCGGTTCACGACTGAACGGCCAGGGGCGAGTAATAGCCCGAAGCCGATCTATTATACTTACTACCCGGAGTTCAGCAAGCGCTTCAATTGCGGCACAGCGAACCTGTGGTTCCGGGTCATCTAATGCTTTGAGGAGCGAGGGTATGGCCGCAGGGTTGCCAATTCTTCCCAGAGCCCGGAATACCTGTGCCCGAACTAAGTCGCTTTCGTCATCTACCATTTCCAGAAGTTTCATACTTGACCGATAGTCGCGAAGTTTACCCAACGCCTCGGCAACACTAGCACGGACATAGCGGTCAGGGTCATCAAGGGCGTGAAGTAAAACTGGCGCCGCCTGAATTTCACCAATCTCACCCAATGCCTGTGCCGAAACCGAACGCACCCAGGCGCTA
>JBDRUH010000007.1:36426-50419 GCA_039801225.1 Caldifarciminota bacterium | reverse complement strand
TTAAGGCGGTTTTTAAGGCTTTACCCGAAACGGAGATTTTAATAATGTGTGCCGCGGTAGCCGATTATCAGCCCGAAGAAAGGGGAAAAAAGAAATACCACGAAACGGAACTGGCCTTAAAACTCAAGCGGACAACCGACATCCTTAAAGAGGTTACATTAAGGAAAGGTGAGCGATTGGTGGTTGGCTTCTCCCTTGATGATTCTCTTACCCGGGCGAAGGCAAAACTACTTGAGAAGAAACTGGACCTGGTCGTTGCCAACCCTACGGACACCGCCGGTGCGAGGAGGATAAAGCCGACGCTTATTTTCTCATCGGGCAAAATAGAGCATCTCCCGGAGCAGGATAAAGCCGATTTTGCTCTAAAACTGGTCAGGATTATTGCCGATTTGTATCAAAGGCGGGTGGCGGATGGCGATTGAAGGCGAGACCCGGATTGAGAAAAAGCCCCCCCAAGCCTTAGATGCGGAGGCGGCGATTTTAGGGGCGATTCTTCTTGACCCTGAGGCGTTACCACGGGTGATGCAGTTTCTCAGACCCGAGCATTTCTACTCACCGACGCACCGGCTGGTTTACGAGGCGATGCTCTCCCTTTTCAACCAAAAGTTGCCCTACGATATCATCACCGTTGCCAATGAACTCCGCCGGATGAAGGCGCTGGACCTGGTGGGTGGTCACCCCTTTCTCTCCAGTTTAATGGAGATGGTCCTCACCGCGGCTAACTGCGAAGAGCACGCCCGGCTGGTCTTAGAAAAGGCGATCCAGCGTCAGTTGATTCAGACCGCCACAGAAATTGTCCAGTCGGCTTATGATGAGGGCAAAACCTCGGATGAACTTTTAGAGATAGCCGAGAGTAAAATCTTCCAGTTGCGCCAGGCAGGGGAAAGAAAGGGTTTTGTCCTGGTTCAGGAACGGCTGATGGAGGAGATGGAGCGAATTGAGAAGGCACAGGAGGAGAAACGGTTTATCACCGGTGTTGAGACCTGTTTTGACGACCTCGACCGTTTAACCTCCGGCTTTCAGCCCGGTGACTTCATCATCATCGCCGGACGACCGGGTATGGGGAAAACCGCCTTTGCCCTTAACATTGCGGTCAACGCCACGCTGCGGGCAAAAAAAAGGGTGCCGGTGGCGGTATTCAGCCTGGAGATGTCAATGGAAAGCCTGATTCAGCGGCTCATCTGCTCCGAGGCCAGGGTTTCATTGCCCAAGTTGCGCCGGGGGATGATAACCGCCGTTGAATATCCCCGGGTGGCTACGGCGGTTGCCTCACTCTCCGAGGCAAAGTTGTTCATTGACGACTCCCCAGGGTTGAATGCCCTGGAGGTCCGGGCAAGAGCCCGGCGGCTAAAAGGGGAACACCCAGACCTGGGAATGGTGATCATTGACTACCTGCAACTCCTGGAGACCCATGGTGACCGCAGACGCGAGCGTAACCGCCAGCAGGAGATTGCCGAAATCTCCCGGACACTTAAGGCAATGGCAAAGGAGTTACAGGTGCCGGTGGTGGCAATATCCCAGCTCTCCCGGGCGCCAGAAACCCGGGTGGACAAAAGACCGCAACTGGCCGATTTGCGTGAGTCTGGCGCCTTGGAACAGGATGCGGATGTTGTCCTCTTTCTTTTCCGGGAGGCGGCATACCGAACCAAGGAGTGGGCGGCACTGGACGAGAATAAAAGACGGGCGGCAGAGCTCAACATCGCCAAGCAAAGGAACGGTCCAACCGATACCATTACCCTGGTGTTTAATTATGAGTATATGCGGTTTGAAACTCCTGAAACCCGTTATCCGGAAGAGCCGGTTTCTGCCGGCAGGTTATGAAAAAGACCGTTTTTGTCTGTCAGAATTGCGGGTATCAGTCCCCGCGCTGGCTGGGCAAATGCTTAAGTTGTGGCGAGTGGAACAGCTTAGTGGAAGAGGAGGTTGTAGAGAAAAGGGGGAAAGCGGAATTCGGAATGCGGAAAACGGAAGGGGGAAGGCGGAAAGGGGAAGCGAAGCCGGTTCGGCTGAATGAACTCTCATTGGCGCGAACCCCCCGTCAACTCACCGGTATATCTGAACTTGACCGGGTTTTAGGTGGCGGCATAGTTCCCGGTTCACTTTTGCTCTTGGGTGGTGAGCCGGGTATCGGTAAGTCAACCCTTATTTTACAGGTCTGTCACAAAATAAACGAACAGGGCAAAATAGTTCTCTATATAACTGGCGAGGAATCACCGGAACAGGTTCGGGTGCGCGCGGCAAGGCTCGGCGCCAATGGCAAAGACCTGTTTCTCTTGGCCACGGTTGACATAGAAGATGTCCTTACCACAGTTGAGGAAATCAACCCCGAGGTCCTGGTAATTGACTCTATTCAGACGCTCGCCACCGCGGCACTAATGAGTCCGCCCGGTAGTGTTGCGCAGGTGCGAGAGTGCACCGCTTTTCTCCTTCGTCTGGCAAAATCAAGGCGTCTTACCACTTTTATTATTGGTCATGTGACCAAATTTGGCGCCATTGCCGGTCCCAAGACCCTGGAACATATGGTTGACACCGTCCTCTATTTTGAAGGTGAGGCGTCCCAGAACTACCGGATTGTTCGGACGGTGAAAAACCGCTACGGACCGACGAACGAAATCGGCGTTTTTGAGATGTCCGATACGGGACTGGTTGAGGTTCCCAACCCCTCCCGGTTCTTCCTTGCTGGACGCCGGAGTGATATTTCCGGCTCCGCGGTGGTTTGTGCTCTTGAGGGTACCCGACCACTACTGGTGGAAATTCAGGCGCTTGCCGCTACCACCCACTTCTCTTTGCCGCAGCGGGTGGTTAGCGGTTTTGACTTCAGGCGTCTGGCGCTACTTCTCTCTGTACTGGAGCGCCGGGCCGGAATCTCCACCGCCAACAAGGACATCTTTCTAAACATCGCCGGCGGTTTTAAAATAACCGAACCGGCATCGGACTTAGGGGTTGTTGTGGCGCTGGCTAGCGCTATCCGTAATATTCCCCTTCCGGAGGATATTGTATTCCTTGGCGAGGTCGGGCTGGCGGGTGAGGTCCGGGCAATAAGCCGGACCGAAGAGCGGGTGAATGAAGCGGCGCGTCTTGGTTTCAAAAAGGTGTTTTTGCCGGAACGAAACCAGAGACCGAAAAAGAGCAAAATTGCGGTGGTTTCAATTGATACCATCACCACCGCACTGAAAATCTTAGGATTGAAAAGATGAGATTGATTCGGGGAGGTTTTTATGTTCTTTATCCGACCGAAAACATTTATCTTAGATTTGGACACCCTCTCGGATCCGAGGGTGGTGGAATTTCTCCGGCTCGGGCTTGTTTATGGGAAAGTTCTTGTGCCCGAGCCTTCTAAAGCAGAGATGCCCAATGAAATAACGGTTCAGCGGGCAAAGGAAAATCTTAAACGACTAAAGGAATTAAAGGGGTTAGAGGTTCGGCTTTGCCCGGAGATAAAAACTACCGCAGACCTGCTCCAGATTGCCCGGCGACAGCGGGCGACAATAATAACTACGCAGGTCTCGCTGAAGTCGGCAGCCGATGGTATTGCCGTTGTAACTACCGCGGACATATTTAACCTGCTCCGCCCCGACTATCTGCCGGGAATGGTTTTGAAGGTAAAAATCACTAAACAGGGAAAGGAAAAGGGTGAAGGTATTGGCTATCTGGAGGGTGGAATCAAAGTTGTGGTGGAGGATGCCGGCTCAGCGGTTGGACAGGAGATTGAGGTTGTTGTTCAGGGCTGCGTCACGACCGATGTTGGTCAGGTGGTTTTTGCTCGACCCAGATTCACCGAGGTGCGCTGAGTTATAACTTAAGGAGTTTCAGACCGGCATCAGGCACCAACTCCCGGCATAACCTCTTTCTTCCGGTTAGAATGGTAATTTCGCAGGTGGCGCCAACCTTTCCCTCAAACAAATGTCCGCCATAGGTTGCAAATCGCCGATTACTTATCACCGTATGAATATGGCAGATGGGTTCAGAGTTTTCCCAGGCGATATTTCCCATTAAGGTGCAGATTTCGTATTCACCCCGAAACCGACGCCGGTGGTAAATATGGTGCTTCAGGTCATACCAGCCGAGAACTATCTCCTTAGCCGCACCCAGCCCCCAGATTACCCCGGACTTAATCCTTACCTTTTGGACAAAATCAACTAAACTGCTAACAATCTCCTCACCAGTTAAGAGCCTTAGTTGATAAAAATCGCCATTCTTAACCCATCTCATTTCCTCTCCTTTCGGCTCCGTTCAAGGTAAGCCTTCCTGGTATAACGGCACTTCGGATAGCCAGAACAGGCGATAAATTTCCCGAACCTCCCCTGCCGTTCAACCAAGGGCGACTGGCACTTAGGGCATTTTTCCTCAAGAACTTTCGCCGGCTCCTTTTCCTGTTTCTTGATATAATCGCATTCCGGATAACCCGAACAGGCAACAAATTTGCCGAACCGACTTTTCCTCTCCACAAGCGCCCGACCGCATTTGGGACAATTCTCACTGAGCAATTTTTCCACGGGTCTCTTTACATAATCACATTCAGGGTATCTTGAGCAGGCGACAAATTTCCCAAATCTACCCCAGCGCTCAGTTAGTGCCGAACCGCATTTCGGGCATTTCTCCTCAAGTTTCTGGGTTAAACCTTCCCTGATGCTTTTAATCTCGGCAAGCGCCTTGTCCAGATCGGCTTTGAACGGTTGATAAAAATCTGCCACCACCTTCCGCCACTCCTCTTTTCCCTCCTCAATCCGGTCCAGTTCTTTCTCCATCTCCCGGGTGAAACCAATCGCAAATACATTCTCAAACCTCGGCACAAGTATATCATTAACTATTAACCCCAACTCGGTTGGGACTAGTTTCCCCTCCTGGCGCTCAACATACTTGCGTTCTAATAGCGTGGGAACAATCGTCGCATAGGTTGAAGGTCTGCCTATTCCCTGCACCTCAAGCCGTTTGATTAAAGTCGCCTCGCTATATCTCGGTGGTGGCTGGGTAAACCTCTGTTCCGGGAGAAATTCTTCAAGTTGGACAGATTCGCCGACCACCAGTTCTGGCAAAACCAGTTCCTTTTCCGGTTCACCATATACCCGCTCAAATCCGGCAAAAACCCTATGCAAAGCGTTAGCCCGGAAGGTGTAGTCGCCGCCCTGGATTGTTACCTCCCGTGCGCTATAAACCGCATCCGCCATCTGACTGGCAACAAACCGGCGGTAAATCAAATCGTAAAGTTTCCACTGGTCCCGGCTGAGATACCGTTTAACCTTCTCTGGCATCAGGTCAACCCTTGTTGGTCTTATCGCCTCGTGGGCGCCCTGGGTTCCCTTACGGTCTGGATAATGTCTGGGCTTCTCTGGCAGATACTTCTCGCCATACACCTCGGCAATCATCTTCCTCGTATCACCAATCACATCGTCCGCCACCCGGAAGGAGTCGGTGCGAGGATAGGTGATAAGTCCAACACTCTCCTCTTCTAAATCAACCCCTTCAAACAACGCCTGTGCCACCCGCATCGTCCGAGAAGAACTGAACCCGAGCAACTGCCCGGCATCCTTGATCATCGTTGCGGTAACAAAAGGCGGCAGAGGTCGCTTGTGCCGTTCCTTTGGCAACAGGGTGGCAACCGAAAAACTCGCCACGGCACAGCCCTTTCGGACCGCCTCAACCTCCTCAGCAGATTTAAGTTTAAACTCCTTGCCACCGATTTTTATCAAAACCGCCTCAAACCTCTCCCCGCTCTTGCGGCGAAATACCGCCTTAACAACCCAGAACTCCTTCGGCACAAAAGCCTGAATCTCCCGCTCCCTTTCAACAATGAGCCTCAATGCCACGGTCTGAACCCTACCTGCTGAGCGACCCGCCTTCACTGTTTGCCACAAGAGCGGTGAAACCAGATAACCTACCAGCCGGTCTAAAACCCGCCTTGCCTTATGAGAATCAACCTTCCTCAAATCAATCTCACCCGGTGAAGAGAACGCCTCATAAATTCCTTTAGGGGTAATTTCGTAAAAAAGTACCCGTTTGATTTCGGCACCATTCTTTATCTCGTTTGCCACCGAATAGGCAATCGCCTCACCCTCCCGGTCCGGGTCGCAGCCCAAATAAACCACCTCGCTCTCTTGCGCCGCAGCCCGCAACTCATTAATTATCTGTGCCTTCCCCCTTATTTTAATATAATCCGGCTCAAACCCATTCTCAATATCAACCCCTAAACGGGACTTAGGCAAATCAACAATATGCCCCTTTGAAGACAGAACCCGCATCTTCCCTTTTAAAAGCCGGGAGATGGTGTGCGCCTTAGTTGGCGACTCAACGATTAACAGTTCCTTTTTTCTGCTCATTGGGTTGGTAAGGATATATATTATCTCCTAAATGTCAAATCGCAAAAAATATTTTTGCGCCAAGACATCGTTACCAGGGTACGGCGATGGTAGTATTGGAGCATTGGTTGAAAAAAGCCGCCTGGATATACTTCTACAGCCTCCAGCGACCACATCAGGACGCAGATATGAACCTTCGCCCTTTGTCCGCTTGCCGGAACTCTTAAACCCAAAACCTGCCCCGAGCGAACAGAGAGGGATTCCTCGGCAGGCTCGGAATGACGGAGCCGAGGGTTAAATCGCAAAAGCCAAAATGCAAATTGCAAAAGTCAAAACGAATTGAGATTTGGCTTTTGGCTTTTGACTTTACGAAAGAATTCCTCCTCTTCGGTCGGAATGGGAGGCGAGGGAATTGCCCTGGCGGCTCGTCTTGCTTCCACCCATTATCCTTGATATAATCAGCTCCAATATCCCCTTCCTGGATGGTAACGATCTCTTGGCCACAGACATATTCCCCAGCGGAACAGGTTAATTTCTATTAGTGTGTTAGGGAAAATGTATTGACCGGATGTTTGTCCGCGGTATAATGAAAAAGATTAAAGACATTTTTCAATGACGAAAGGTTCTCACCTCCACAGATTTATAAGGTTATTGCGCCATTACGCGGCGGCGGTCTGGGCAGAAAACATCAAGGAGTGGAAATTAGAACTAACCTACAAAGCGGACTTTGCCCGGGGTCTTATTGACCCGGTAGTTTACCTCCTGCCTTATCTCCTTTACGGCGTCGCCCTGGTTGGCGGTCGGGAGTCGGAGAACTTAAGGCGGTTGGTTGGCACCTCGGATATCGTTACCTTCATCACCCTTGGCTATGTGTTCATCGGCTTTCTCAATATGGCGCTCTGGGCGATGGGTTTCAGTTTAAGAAAGGAACAGTTTTATGGCACCTTAGAATCGGTATTTGCTGCACCGGTGCCCCGCTGGGTATTCACTATGGGAATGTCAATTCACTCCACCCTGCACCAACTCTTAATGATTGGCGTTCAAATCGTCTTCATCCTTCTGGTGTTCAGCATCAGAATCAACCCTTTGGGACTATTACCCTCGCTTTTAACCATCGCCCTGATGCTCATTGCCCTGTACGGTATCGGAATGTTTATGGCCAGTTTCACCCTTATCTTCAAGCAGGGCTGGTTGGTGAGTGAGGCGCTGGGCAGCATTCTGATGATCCTCACCCCGGTTGCCTATCCTTTAACAGTTCTGCCCGTTTTTATGCAGAAGGCGGCGCTGTTTGTCCCGACAACCTATGGCATTCTCACCACCCGTCATTTCCTGATAGGAGAAAAAATGGACTTCTCCCTTCTCAATGCCCTCAGCCGACTTGGGTTCCTTTCGCTGCTCTGGGTTGGTTTTGGTTTAACGGTATTTATGCTCATTGACCGCTGGACAAGACGCTCCGGCACCTTGAGTCACTATTAAGTATGGTCGGTAGTTGGTAATAATGGACCAGCAATCCAAAACTAAAAACCAATTAGTTGGTATCACGATGGGCGACCCGGCGGGAATCGGTCCGGAAATCATCCTCAAAGCCCTCCGAGGCACGAAAAGGAAAAACATCGTCCTCATCGGCTCGCTAGCGGTTTTTGAAGAGGAGAAAAAAAGGCTAAGGATAAACACCGACCTTCCTCAAATTATTGATACCGGTTCTGTAGGAAAATACCAAATGGGCAGAGTGGAGAAGAACTCTGGTGTTGCCGCCCTAAAGGCGCTGGAACTGGGCGTAACATTGTTAAAGGAGGAAAAAATTGCGGCGCTGGTAACTGCGCCAGTAGCCAAAGAGGCGCTCCGGCTTGCCGGATTCTCCTATCCGGGTCAGACAGAACTCCTTGCTGCCCGACTCGGCGTCCGACGCTATGCGATGCTTGCCTGGTCACCGAACTTCAAAGTGGTATTTGTCACCATTCACCTACCGATTGCCCAGGTCTCCCGACACATCACCACCGCCGCGGTAAGAGAGAAAATATATCTCTTAGACAAATTTTTAAGGCTTGAAGGCAGCCGCCATCCTAAGATTGCCGTTTTTGCCCTGAACCCGCATAGCGAAGAGTTCAGTCTGGGCGAAGAGAAAAAAATCGCTCAGGCGGTTACCTGGGCAAGAAAACAGGGCATTATCGCTGATGGTCCGTTTCCGGCTGACTCCCTCTTTGCCCGGGGCAAAGAGTTTGACGGGTTTGTGGCAATGTATCACGACCAGGCGATGATTCCGGCAAAGATTCTCTCCAAAGGTAAAGGGGTCAATGTTACTCTTGGTCTGGGTAAAATCCGGACCTCCCCTCTGCACGGCGTCGCCTTTGACATTGCTGGCAAGGGTATAGCATCCGCCAGTTCAATGCTTGCCGCCATAAAACTCGCCCAGCACCTTATCCGCGGAAGCACCATTACCTGACCGCTGTCAGCCGACAGCCCACGGCCGTTTCGGTCTTCCTCTAAAAATAAAAAGTGAGGCGAAAACGGTACAGGGCCATTTCAGGCGAGGCTTTTTTGGTGGGATGTCGGAATGCTTGCGCATTCCGTTAGGGCTTTTTGAGGAGGTTGAGATGCCGTTCCGTCGCCTGAAAAACCGCCTTCGCCTCACCAAACTCCACTATAAAAATTACCAAAAATTTTCTGTTTGTCAAATAAATTCTTAACACTAAATATTGTCGTCTTTGTCTCTGCCCGAAAATTTATTCTGATACTTGCGCCAGGCTTCGTCACGGATTCTTTCCTGCTCTCGTGCCATCCTTTCCGCATCCTCCATTTTCCCCAAATATAGTAAAGCGTCGGCGAGAATTCCATAAGCCTCCTCCTCATATCGGTTAAGCCGAATTGCCCGCTCAGCACTGGCAACCGCCTGAGGATAATCGCCCTTTTGGAGATAAAGCCCAGCCAGTGTTGTCCACAAACCGGCAAACTCCGGTGCCAGCGCCACCGCCCGCTCCAGAGTGGCAATCGCCTTGTCAAACTTTCCCGTCTCCTGATACACAACGCTTAGGCGCATAAGCAGTTCCAAATCATTGGGATTTCTCTTGACCAATCGCTCTAATAGCGGTAAAGCCTCATTATACATCCGGAAAAATTCAAAGAATCGGCTGGCTGTCTCCTCATCCTGAGCAAAACGGGTTTTGATTGTCTGATAGATATCCAGCATCTCGTCAACCCTTCCCATCCGCCGATAACAGTCCAAGAGATAAAAATAGGCGGCAGAAGAGTTCGGTTCCTCAGCAATCGCCTGCAAAAACTCGGACACTGCCTCATCAAACAGTCCATCCACATAATAGTCCCTACCCAGGTGCTGATGAGGATTTTCCACACTCGGGTCAAAAGCCTTTGCTTGTTTATATTCAATAAGGGCATTGGTGTATTCACCGTTCAAGGCGAAGCTCATTCCCAAAGAAATTCTTGCCCGGATATTGTCTGGTGCCAGTTCCACCGCCTGACGGTAAACCTCGGCGCTCTTCTCCTCTGCCCCCATCTCCTCATAAAGGGTGCCCAAGCCGAGGTGCAGGTCAAGGTCAAGGGGCAAGGAACGCAGGGCGATGTTAAAAAGATGTTCGGACCGTTCATAGTTGGCATAGAAGAACGCCCGCACCGCCTCGCAGCCAATCACATAGGGATGACGCGAATTTGTCCGGCGTGCCTTTTGGCAAACCTCCTCCAATGTTTCCTCATCACCCAAGATGGCGGCACAAAGCGCCGCAAGATAACAGCAACGGAGATTGCCCGGATTTACCTCCAGCACATCTAAGAACAACTCCAGCGCACCCTCCTCGTCATTTCGGTAGAATGCGGCAAGCCCTTCTTCCCAAAATTTCTTAGAGATACCCGACAAACCACTTTCCTTCTCAGGTCGTTTTACCGGATTCGGAGGAGATGGCGATGCGTCTGGCATTATCTAATGATACCATAAAATAGCCCTTTTGGCAATAGTGAATTAGATTGCCCGGACCAAAATTTTATATATTGACATTCTCTGGCGTTGAACACCGCCACTTCCCGAGATATGGCGAAACCGTTTTTAACTCCGACTGTCGGAAAATGGGTGCCCCCGCCATCACAAAAATCTTTGGTGATAATGGGCTTAACAAGACTAATACAAACAGGCGCCAAAAAGAAACTTTTTAGTAAAATTGGCCGGATTTCTCCCACTATTGCCAGAGATAGGGTTGTTATAGGGCTAGCCCGGGGCGTGCCCCCCTCCCTGCATATTGTGTGTAGTTTTAGTCTATATACTACTAATAGTGTTTATTTTATCTTTACCTGGAAAACCTTCTGCGGAGGGTAGGGAGGAAAAGGGCAAGGATGGCTATAAAATAAGCCGGAACCATATTCACCACACCAATAATAAGAGTCCATCCAGCCCATTTCAGCAGATAAAGGAATACTTTGCCTTTATCGGTCCAATCCGACCATAAAAAAATTCCAGCGCTTTCCGAAGTTAAACCCGAACCAGAAGTAAATGTTGGCAAAGAGAAGCCAGATTTCGGGAAGCAGAGCTTTTATTTAGCCTTGCTTCCCGAAATGTAGTTCTGGAATTCTGTTACCTGATAATCAGCAGTTTCTCCTTTGCAGTTTTATCACCAAATCTCAGGTTAAGGAAATAGACACCAAGAGGCAGGTTTTGCGAGTCAATGGGAATTGTGTGGTTGCCCGCCTTGATTCTTCCGTTGCAGAGGTTTTTCACCATTCTGCCATCAACTGAGTAAAGTGCCACATCAACATCGCCATCTACCGGGAGGGTGAACTCAAGATAGCCTTTTCTATTCATCGGGTTGGGGTAGAGGCGAAATGCAGAATTCGGAATGGGGAATGCGGAATTCTCTTTACTACCACCAAGTTCATCAAAATATAATGCGCCCAGCGCCTTATTGACAGATAAGGGCGAATAGTAGCCATAAAAGGTTAAGAGATGCTGGACGCCTTTTACGGGTGATGGACCACAACAAACCCTGGGTTGATATCTGTCTTCTAACTCACTTATTAACTTTATTCCCTCCGGGTCAAGGACAGTACCATTGGGCATTACCCTTGCGCCATATATCTCTGATACCCGTTCCCGATAATCTTGCCAGACAACCAGATAGTTTGTGCCATTAAAGTCTATTGAAGGAATATACTGCTCATATTCCGCAGTAGAGATTGGGATGGGCTCTCTATCAATCACCACACCGTCTTGGTTTACTCTTTTACCGTAAATATCGGGATACCAATTTGTAGTATCAGATAAGGCATAAACTACAAAATAGTTATCTCCATCAGAACTGAGAGCCGGGTCCTGTTTATAGAAAAAAGAAGAGGAGGTATCAATTGGAATTCCATTCGGGTCTAATAATACACCTTCCTTTGACACTCGGGCACCATAAATATCTTGCCTATCATTACGGTAGTCCCTCCAGACAACAAGGTAATTTTCGTCTCCAAAAGTGACAGCGGACTGGGATAAGTAGTAATCTCCTGAGGTGATTTCTAATATGCCGAGGATTTGACCATCGGGTGCTACTCTTGCGCCCCAGATTTTACCTTCCTCACTTGGCAACCACTCATATGATTGCCAGACGACAAGATAGTTTGTCCCATCAAAAGCGATACTTGGTGCATAATCATCATAATCGCTGAAAGATATCTGAATCCCTTCCGAGTCCAAAACAACCCCGTTTTTTGTTACCCGGCAGCCGAAGATGTCCCCTTCCTCATTACGGTAGTCGGTCCAGACAACAAAGTAGTTGCTACCGTCATAACCGATTGCCGGAGTCTCCTGCCAACTTTCAGAGTAGTTTATCCTTATCCCATTAGGGTCAAGAATTTCACCGGCAGGTGTCAGCCTTGTGCCATAGATGTTAAGATCGGGATTTCTTGAATCCTCCCAGACGACGAGATAGTTTGTGCCATCAAATGCGGCAACCGGGTTTTGCTGCTCAATGTTCTGCCAGCCATAGGCAAGAAGAATACCATCCGGGTCAAGAACCTCACCTTCGGTTGTAACCCTTGCACCATATAAATCCAAATCGCCTAAGCCAAAGATGCTAAAGGAAACAAAATATTTGTCCGCACCAAAGGAGACTGCCGGTGGAATGTAACTGTAGTTCGGGTTGATAGTAAATGTGTCAATAACCGCGCCTTCAGGGCTGATTCTCATCCCATAAATCTTACCGTAGTTATACGGTAGAAGATAACTCACCAGATAGTTTGCGCCATCAAAGCCTATCGCCGGATATTCGGAATACTCATTAGTGAGCAGGATACCACCACTATCAATAGGAGCCCCGTTGGTATCAATTCGGCAACCGTATATCCGGTAATCCTCCTCCATTTCCCGGTCATCCTGCCAGACCGCAAAGTAGTTTGTGCCATCAAACCCTAAATCGGGGAACATCTGCAAATTCGCTTCCTGAATTATCGGTTTACCATTAGGGTCTAATACACCACCATCAGTCCTAACCCTTGCCCCATATAAATTGGGATACTGGTCATCTTCATCCCGACCGTCCATCCATATTAAAAAGTAGTTACCCGCACCAAAGATTATACTCCTAAAGAGCATCTGCTGGTATGGGTTGGTGCAGATTGGAATGCCATCCGGTTCAAGAACCTCACCCTGTGGCGTTACCCTTGTTCCGTAAATATCAAAAGACCCATCGCCATCCCGGTCATCACTCCAGGCAACAAAGTAGTTTGTCCCATCAAAAGCGACACAAGGATAATATCGGTCGCCACCGCCGGTTGATATAGAAATTCCATTGGAGTCTAACACACCTCCATCCTGGGTGACTCGCGCACCATAAATCTCAAAGACCCAGTCCATATTCCGGTCGTCCATCCACACAACAAAGTAGTTTGTGCCGTCAAAGGCAACCGCTGGACATGCCCGGTTACCTTCACCAACCGATATGGGAATGGAGAAAGAGTCAAGGAGAACCCCATTTGGAGTTACCCTTGCGCCATAAATCTGGTAAAAATCTCCTTCACGGTCATCATCCCAAACCACGAAGAAGTTTGTCCCATCAAAGGCGATGTCAGGAACTTCCTGCTCACCTGGGGCCGGTCCAAAGATAGTCGTTGTATCAAAAGGAAACTCCTCTAATTGAAATTTGCCAGAATGCCGGGATTTTGTCTCCTTTCGGCTTCGCTCAAGGCAAGCTTTTCTTTTGAGATTGTTAAGAAACCAATCGGGCTTTCGGAAATCAAACCTATTTTTATTGATGATGCCTGAGGGGCGGTGTTTAACTTGGGACATCTGCGGTCTTACATCTCTCCCGGGTACAGACAGCCCGAGAATTATTAGAACAATAGAAATTATGTTACTCATCTGTCCTCCTTTTTAAAAATTATAAAAAATTCCTGCAAAAAGTCAAGAGCAAAGCAAAAACATACCCGAGCCTATACAGATTGAAAGTTTAGTTTTTTCAGGGGATATATGTGATCAAGAGACCGTTACCATTTAGGAGGATAGTTTGGAGCTGATTATATCAAGGATGACAGGTGCGAGTAAGGCGAGCCGGCGGGGCAATTCCCTCGCCCCGTCATTCCGACCGAAGTGGAGGAATCCTTTCGTAAAGTCAAAAGTCAAAAGCCAAATCTCAAATCGTTTTGACTTTTGCAATTTAACCCTCGGCTCCGTCATTCCGAGCCTGCCGAGGAATCCCTCTCTGTTCGCTCGGGGC
>JBDRUH010000007.1:0-36416 GCA_039801225.1 Caldifarciminota bacterium | reverse complement strand
GGACAAAGGGCGAAGGTTCATATCTGCGTCCTGATGTGGTCGCTGTAGGTTGTAGAAGTATATCCAGGCGGCTTTTTCCCACCAATGCTCCAATACTACCCTCGCCGTACTCTGGTAACGATGTCTTGGCGCAAAAATAAAATAAATACAGTCTTGACTTTTACCGGAAAATTAATATATTTAAAAGTGGAAGTAGTTGCTCTTTGAAGGGGAGTAGTTTTTAATGATTAGAAGTTAATCCTAATCAAGGAGCAAAAGAGGTTTCTGCTATTGTTAACGTTGTAGGAAGTAATAGTGTATATTATCCGGAGGCGATTATGAAAGGGGTTAAGTTAACTGTAATAGCAATCGGGCTTCTCTTATTTTTATGTGTTTCGGCTCCGGCTCAGTGGTCAGTTAGTGTTGTCTGTCCCAATCCTTATCCCAGCCCCTACCTTTCTGACTGGGAAAATAACCCGGGGATTATTTCCATCATAATTACCGGTTCCACCCCGGATACGGTAAAGTTAGTTGACAGTCTCCATTCTATTGAACATGGCTTTGTCGCTAAGGGTAGTTCGGCAGATATCCCGTTTTTATCCTCGCCAATAGAGAAAGACAATCGGGATTTCATTAACTATCGGGGAATTACCTATAATTCCGAGTTTCAAGAGGAGATTATTAGAACAAATCGGTTGTTGGAAGGGACTTATACCCTTTACACCTATCTCATTCGCAAATCAACCGGTGAACTTATAGCCTCAGGTAATCCAGTGACCTTTACCATCTTGGGATTTCAGCAACCTTCGCTTTTAACGCCGGGAGATGGTGATACAATTCGGGTTGCCCTGCCAACATTTCAATGGACACCGGCAACATCTCACCCGGGATTTGAGGTCCGATACTCAGTTAAGATTTGCGAAATTCTATCCGGACAGACACCACAACAGGCGATAAATAACATTCCTCATCACGAGGAAACGGTGGTTGACCTGACCAGTTGGACTTATCCAGTGAGTGCCCGACCGTTTGAAGAGAATAAATGGTATGTGTGGCAAGTTCAGGCAAAGGACCGGAATAATATCCCGATTGGTGAGAATGAAGGGAAGAGCGATATCTTTCGGTTTATATTCCAGAGTGTTCCACACGGGTTTACAATATCAAACCTTCAGTTGATTCTGCCCGGGGTGGTTCCGGTGGGTACAACCGTCCGGGCAAAGGTTAAGTTTGATGTAAGTGGGTCAGGTGATGTCCAGGGTAGATTCTTATTAGATGGCACACCATGGCGGGTATTCAGCCACTATACTGAAACCTCCCCCGACTCGTTCTTATCTCTTCCTCTTCCGGCCAATGCCACCGACACCGGTAGGCATAAATTGAAGGTAGAAATCGTCTCTCCGGACAGTCTTAAAGATTCGGTAAACTACCGGGTAACAGCGGAAACCCTTCGGATTGATTCACTCTGTTTAGTGCCTAATGTCGCATATTTGAAAAACTTCTCCGAACCGCCAACCCCTGAAGGACCAGCAGGAAGTAACCGCTACCGGCTGAGTGGCACGGCAACGATGCGGCTTATTTCCCTTGACAATAAAGAGGTTCCTTTATGTACCCTCCAGAGTTTTAATATAGTGCTCAACCCAGCTAACCCATTCAACTCGACAATAGATACTGGAGTCGTCCAGCGAAGTTGTGGGATTGACACTGCATTATTTGGTTACAAGGACGATTTTTTAAAGATAACCAAAGTAAGATTTGAGAAGAGAGGAAGTCCGGTTGATTTTATTTTAATAAATGCCAAGTTAAACATACCACGGATTAATATAACACTTTATGAGATTAACGATTTAATAGTTAGAGCCGGGGGGATTGAAGGCAAAGGGGTCTCCACGACCCAGGAGTTCTCAAGGTGGGGGGTGACCTTCTCTCTCCATGACATAGGCGCAAATAAGGCGATCACCATCGGGAAAAGTGGCGATACCCTATGGGCATCACTATCTGGAGACATAAAGTTCTCCCGGCAGGGGACTCAACACCTCCTTACCCAGTTCACCAACTTCAAAGTTACCCATCAAGGGAAAATAACCGGTCGGTTTTCCTTTGCCGACCCGTTCCGGCTCATTCCGGGAAACTCTTATGTGAAACTTGATACGATAAGTTTCTTTGACTCTCTTGACCAATACTACCTTCGGTTTGCTGGAAAGATTGAGAGTCTGCCCAAGCCGATTGATACCCTTCTCCCCCGGACGAGGTTCAGTTTTCTCCTGGATATTGACGGAAATACTGTCGGACGCGTTGCGCCTTTGAATGAACTTCTCCCAGACCGAAGGGGAGCGGGGAATGATATCTCGGAGTTTTCCATCCCCGTGCTCAACTGCACCCTGGATTTGACCTATCTGGGGCTGGTTTTGACGATTCAGAATGGCGATTTGAAGTTGAATCAGTCCAAGATCGAGATGGCGCTTGATGTCTATTTCCCGTTCAAGAATGATGCCGGAAATCTCTTGTCTATAACCGAACGCCGGCTGGCGATTGGCGAGATCGTGGGTAATGAGTTAGCAGGAGGATTGACGATTGATTTCAATGGGAACATCCACTGGGACCTGCCCCCTGAAATACCGGTGATTCAAAATAAGAGGCTGGATTTGGGCGATGTGCTTAAGTTCAAGTTGAGTAGGCTGGCGATTGAGCCCCTGCCCTTCGCATTTGTTTTAAACTGCTCCTTAGGAATAAACATCTCCGGTGTTGGCGGCGGTGCGATGGTGGAAGGGTTTAAGGTTTATACCTCAGGCGATGTTGAATATCCGATAATCCGTGGTGGTGAGTTCAAAATCTTAGAGGTGTTCAATGTCAGTGTCGGACGAATCAGTTGGAGCAATCGGGATACCACCCTAACATTCAATGTTGACCAGACGACCGGCGAAGGTGAAGATAGGAACTTCCAGAGTGGTACCCAGAGTATCTCCTGCCGGGGATATTTTCTGATGGAGGATGCCGGGATAAATATCGGCGAGGGTGGTAGAATCGCCTCAGGGGGGTTTGACCGCCTCCTCGTTTATAAACCTTCTGGCGGTGGTTCAAAGAAGGTGACGCTGACCGGTGCTGATTTGACAATCGCCGGGATGCAACTCTTAGCCGATTATGACTACTCTAACCCCACCGGCACTTTGCGGTTCGCCGGCACACTGAACATTCCATCTGGCGTCGGCGTTACCGCGGTGGGCAAAATTGGTAATCGGGATGGTAACCCGTCGTTTGGATTATTCGTTGCGGCGCGGGGGCTTCAGATTCCGGTTGGACCAGGGATTACCTTGGTGGAATTAGGCGGTGGTTTCTTTTGGTATCCGGAGGAGATAGATTTACAGACGGTGCGGCACCATTGTGGCTTCACCCGTCCCGAGATGACCAACAAGTTTCAGGAGAAAAGGCCAAGGTCTGATGACCCGGGCGCTTTTGCCCTTCTTCTTTATGGCGGTGTGACATTTCTGGGGACTGATGCTTTAGTAACCGGGAGGGCGCTATTAACCCTGACAACCAGAAGGTTTGACCTTGATGCTGAAGCCAAGGTTTTGAAGATGGCCGAGCCAGCGATGGATGCAAAAGGAACTATGTATCTCTCAGTGGGCTGGAATCCGGCTTATGCTGAGGGAAGGGTTAAGGTTGATGTAAATGTGATAGAGTTGATTACCGGAAACGGCAATTTTGAGTTTTATGTCTATTCCCAGGATGCCTGGGGAGTGATGGGTGGTGCTAACCTGAAGGTGGTGCGGCTCGCCAATGCCGAGACCGATTTCTTTATCGGCAATCCGGGATTTTTACTGGAGATGAGTTTAGGGTTCGGGATTGATATCTATGTCCTGAGCGGTTCAATAGACTTTGACGGGATGGTCTGGTACAAACGGATTGAACCCAGGTCCTGGGGTGGTTATGCCGGACTTCATGCCTCAGCAGAAATCCTTGGTGGTCTGGCGGGTGCCAGTTTCGGACTGGAAGGTGCTTTGATCGGCGAGCCGGTTTATATCATCTACTGCGTTGGTAGCCTTTCGGTTGAGGTCTTATGGGTAGAGGTTTTCTCCGGTAGTATCTGGGTTTCAATTGGTAAAGATGGGTTTGATGGTGGAACCGGCAGGAACTCAAGGTATGACAAGTTGATTGAGGATGCGAGGAATATGGCGAATCAGATGCAGGAGGAGAAGAACCGGGTAAAAGATGCGATGGCAGAAGCGCAGGCGACAATGTATGCATTGAGTGAAGAGACAAGGGCACGGGCGGGGATGGCATTGATTGAGGCGGCGGGCTGGAGATGGTTTCTCTACCGGACTTGGTATTTCCTGGAAGAAAACCGCTGGATATCAAACTTTGGTTCTGTGCCAGGGATCCTCATAAAGCAGCGCGATTCGGCACTATTTGATGCGGTTGCCGAGAGTCTTAAGGTGATGAGGGACAACCTGTCGGAGAAGGAGAGAACCACGCGCTATTTCCTTACCAGAAGAGTGGATACCACCCGGGTCAGGGTTGACCAGCGATTGGCTAACTATCAGGCACTCCTGGAGGAGCGGTTACCAACGGTCAGGGAAATTGGCACACTGGGTTCACCATTACAGGGAAAGAACCGCCAAACGATAACAGTAAGTGGCGCTGACACCTCTTTCACCGTTTCCGGGGTGGAGGTGGGTTATGAGCTAAACTACGCCCAGGCTGATGAACAAAAGAGAACTATGAGTGATGTTCAGAAGGATAACGAAGCCTACCGTCAGGAGTTAATAAGGATTGCCGGGGTAATTGATGAGAAACTATTAAAACTTGACAGTCTGTTATACATCAGCACCGCTTATCAGAAGAATGATATGTCAAGCCTTTGCAGTCTCTATCAGGAGGGTTATAAGAAGGTTATTGACTACTACTGGTATCTGGGCGATTACTTAGAGAAAAACCAGAATAATGCCGCGAGAAAACGAATCTATCTGAATAGAAATGTCCCATATAACCCTAATCCTTGGACAATAACGACCATTTCCTGTAGCAGTGCAATCTACCAGGAGTTACAGAACAAAGTCATGGCGATTGACTCTTTGCCGTTATTGATATGGACGGGGACCAGGCAGGAGATAATTAGAGTTCTTGATACATCATTTCAAAGACCGAGCCTGGCGGTGCCTTTAAGGGATTTGCGGAATATGTGGGTTACTTACGGAATGGAGATATGGTATAACATTCCTAAGGCAGGTTATCAAGGCATTATCAATTTAGCCCAGGCGCGATGGGATTCATTAAAGGCGGTTTATCAGCGGACAACTGGCGAATACGCCCGTTCCTGGATAAATTACACCAGTTCTTTGGATAGGGTCTATTCCCGGAAGGCGGACCTCTATGAACTTCTTTATGACCTGTATGACCAAATGGAACTTATGGGTGATGTGCCAACACCTGCTCCCCAGAGAATGGTAAGGATTGAAGGAATGAGATATCCGATGATAGCCCGAACCACGGGTTTCAGCCCCATATCCAGGCGGAAGGCAGGGCTTGCCCAACTCCTGACATCTCCCAGGATAACCTCGTTCACCGGTGAATACCGCTCTGATGCCACTACACCGCAAAGTTTTGGGCGTCTGACCCTCAACTGGTCTGCAACCCATCCGGTAAAGGTGGTTGACTACAGTTTCTGGATAAAAAAAGAGGGGGGATTTTTCTATACTATGCCCCAGCCCAAGACCTTAGGGCTTTCAAGAGAACTGTGGCTGCCGTTTATTTACGGTATCAACGAGCCGGGAGACTATGGAATATTTTTGCGGGCAAGGGGGGCAGGTGGGTATGCAATTACCCGAAAGGGGGTAGTAAAAGTTGATTATTACGGTCCGGATGTACCGCAACAGAGAAACAGTATGAGTTCTATTGACACCACACCACCAACAAGACCCTTGATCACCACCGATACCATAATATCAAGCACCGGGCAGGTTTATGCCAGTTGGCTTTCCTATGATGCTGAGTCCGGGGTTGAGGAGTATCAATACACCCTCGGCACCTATTTCTACAACCCAACAATCGGCAGATATATATACAATCCGCTTGTTGACTGGACATCTTCGGGGGGCAGGACTGAGGTGAATATCCGGGGTCTGAATCTTCAGCACAGTAAAACCTATACCTTAAAGGTCAGGGCAAAGAATGGGGTGGGTCTATGGAGTCCGGAGGCGACGAGGTCAATAAAGGTTGATACTTCCCCGCCGACGATACCACATATCCTTGAGTTTACCCGCACATTATACCGCGGACCTCTCACCCTGTTCGCTCGCTGGCAAAGGTCAGAGGATAATGAGTCCGGTCTTAAAAAGTATCTCTATTCCATCGGGAAAAGACCTTACGGCACCGATATTGTTGACACCACAAATGTAAGGACGACATTTGCCTACTTCTATGCAGGTAATCCTAAACCTTACCGGGAAGGTGATACCCTTTATCTTACCTTGCGGGCTTTCAATACTATAGGTCTGGAAAGTACTGACACCACTTCAATGGTGGTCCATTTCTTTGACAACACCCCGCCGGCACCATTTAATATCACTGTTAACAAGAACTGGTCTGTGACCGCATATCCGCCAAGGCTCATATCGGTAACCTGCAACCGGGATAGTACCTATGACAATGAGTCCGGGATATATTCTTATCGGTACCGCCTGGAGACTCCTGCTGGTAATCCGGTAACCGACTGGGCCCCTATGCCCCAGCGGAGCGTTACCTTCCCAATTTCCCAACTGGAGAGCCTCCAGCCCCGGGAGGGGTTTTATGAGCGGAGATACATCTTCAAGGTTGAGGCGGAAAATGGTGCTGGACTTAAAACCACCGCCCAGGCAGAGTTCACTTATTAAGGAGGGGATATGAGGCTACTGGCTAACTTTTTTCTCCTTCTATTCGCCGCAGAGGCACTTTTTGCCCAAAAGGCACCGCCATTTCTTATAATACCGGATGAGAATAAGGTATATGTAATTCTCGCTTCACCTCCGAAAGAGATGGTCTCATGGACCGTTTCAAGAAAGGCAAAGGGAGAAAAGGAATTTACTCTTTTTACACCTGAGCCGATAACCAAAATTAAAGACCCTTTGCTCATCAGAGAGTTTTTTCCTGAGGAGGAGTATAACTGGCTTGCCCAGGTCTTTAAAGCCGAGGATGAGTTCACATTTTACCGCCGGATTATGGACCCGGGTGTTGGTGGTGCCCTTTCCCTGGTAAGTCTGAATGTTGCCAAAGTTCTGGGGAAGTTGTTTATTGATACTACGGCGCGGTCTAATGAAGAGTATATCTACCGGATTTCTTTTATAAATTATCAGGGTGAAGAGTTCTCAAGGGTTGAGGCGCGGGTCATTGTCCGGAAACATAAGCCACCACCGAACCAGGTGACTAAGATTGTCTTTTCTGTGGGAAAGGACTATATAAAGTTGGAATGGGACTATCCGAAATGGACCGGCAGAAAAGAGGATATTGTCGTGGGGTTTAATATCTACAAGAGGAGTTTAGAAGAGGGTGAATTCAAGAAGGTTCTTCCCTTCCCGTATCTCCGAACTGGCGAAAGAATTTTTTATATTGACCGAAAAGTTGAGGAGGGCAAGACCTATGAGTATTACCTGACAGCGGTGGACCTGATTGGTGCTGAAGGTCCAAAATCGGAGGTGGTAGTTGTGAAAGTGAAGGACATCACACCGCCACCGCCACCATTGGAGGTTGTTGCGACACCTGAGGAAGGAGAGATTGTCATCACCTGGGAGCCATCACTGGCTGAGGATGTGGTGGGATATAACATATATCGCTCGTGGTCTATTCACGGCGAGTTTAAAAGGATAAATAAAGAGCCAATTCCCAAGGAGGAGCGGAGATTTGTTGACAAAGATGTCTCGGCGACCGGGATGTTATATGTCTACCGAGTCTCGGCGATTGACGATGATGGTCTGGAAGGAGAAAAGTCAACCGCGGCATTCGGTATGCCTAAAGACACCACCCCGCCGCCCGCAGTTGCCAATCTGAGGGCAAAGGTGGAAAAGAGGATGGTGAAATTGACCTGGGAACCGCAGCGGACGCCCGACTTAGATGGTTATTATGTCTATCGGGCAGAAGAAAAGGAGCGGTTATTTCGTCTGGTCGGGCCACCGGTGAGTAAAAACTCCCCATTTTTTGTTGACTCCGGATTCAGTAGCAAAGGGCTTTATCCGGGCAGGAATTATTATTATTATGTGTCTCAGGTTGATATCGCGATGAATGAAGGGAAAAGGACGATGATTGAAGTAAAAATCCCGGATGATGAACCACCCATGCCACCGCCTGAGGTTTACTGCCAAAATAACGACGACGGCACGGTAACGGTGAAATGGCAGGTCAGCCTAGCACTGGATTTAGCAAAATATTATATCTATCGCCAGCGAGAAGGTGCTTCACCGCAAAGAATAGCGGAGGTTGGGATGAATACCAACTCCTACCTTGACAGAACCTGTGAGAAGGGGGTGGCGTATTACTATTTCGTCAGTGCGGTTGACAGCGTCGGCAATGAGAGCGAGCGGATAAAGTTCCATATTACTCCCCGAGACATCTACTCCCCGCCGACACCTAAGGGGTTGAAGGTGAGTTATGTCGCCAATCGGATAAATCTCACATGGGAAAAAGTCCTGGCTGATGACTTGGACGGCTATAATGTTTATCGTTCCGAGCTGCCGACCGGTGTATATGTGAAATTGAACAAGAAACCCTGGAAAACAGAAGGATTCAGCGACCCGGAGGGTAAGAAGGGGTATTATTACCGGGTGACATCGGTTGACACATCAGGAAATGAGAGCAATAAGAGCGAGCCGGCAACCGTGTCCGAGTCCCGTGTTCCGTAAAGGAGGAGAGACGCCTTTCTCCACCTGGCGAATTGGTCTCATATCCTTCTTGTTATCATTGTTCTCGTCGGTATTTGCAATAAAGTTTCCAAAACCCACTGTGAGTGGCGATTTCTCCTCCTATTTGGAGTCCTATTGGTCAGACCGTCCTATCAACCGTCGTCCACCAACTACCTACCGCTTCTCATTGAACACCACCAGCAGTTTTTCCTTTCTCACGCTTGGGATAGGACTCTTCTACACCTCGGAAGATAGGTTCACCGCTCAGCGGGTAAACCGGTTCAATCTTAAACCCCAGTGGAAGTGGGGGGCAATTGATATCGGCGATTTTTCTCCCTCTTTTACCGAATATACCCTTGCCGGTTTTTCAGTTCGTGGTGGGCAGCTGAGACTTTTCCCAAAGGTTTTCCGCTTCACCGTGTTAGGTGGCGAGTCAAAGCGAGCCGACACCGTTAATAATACCTATAAGAGAAATCTTATCGGTCTAAGGCTGGGCACCACCTTCTTCACCATCAATGTTTTAAAGGTTAAAGATGACATAAACTCCCTTCCGAAAGAGGATACCGCTCGCCCGGAAGAGAATCTGGTGGGCGGAATTGAGACCAACTTCTCTTTATTCAGAGTCCTCACTTTTTCACTAGAAGGCACGGGAAGTTTACACACCCGCGACTTACGGAGCGATACCATACAACATCAAAGGATACCGGAGTTTATATATCGCATCTATCAGCCCCGACGGTCATCAAGAGTAGATTTTGCGATAAGAAACGGTCTGAAATTAAATCTGAGGTTGTTTACAATAGACTTTTCTTTTGGTCAGGTGGGAGCGGGTTATACTTCTTTGGGCGTGCCTTATTTAAAAAACGATTGTAGGCGATTCCGGGGAGCCATTAATACGAAAGTCGTGCCCAAGACTACAGTTGACTTCTCTCTGGAGCAAGAGTATGACAACCTCACTCAAGACAAGCTGGCAACGACTAAAACTCGAGGGGTGGGCATTTCGCTCCGCTTCACTCCCAATCAGAGATTGAGCCTCAACACTAACTTCAATCAGAAACAACAGCGAAAGGATGCCTCAGGCGATAGTTTTAAAATCCACAATACCATCCGGTGGATTAATATTTCTCCTTGTTACACTTTTAAGGTCTTTCAGATGCCTACCAATTCTACCCTTATGTTCTTTTATCAGGAATTTAAGAATTTTCTCCCTCTTACTCGGTTGCCTTCAACCCAGACCATCACCTTTGCCCTCAACAATTCAATATCCCCGAGACCTAATATTACCATAACACTATCTTTCAACCACATCCGCTCTATTTTGTCTCAAGAGAGAAAAGGTCAAAATAGTTTGGTTATCTCAGGAACCCATCGGGGATGGAGCAATAGATTGACCAGCAGTCTTATATTCAATTATTCTCCGGGAAATACCGGCAAAAATATCCGTATATCAGGAAAGAGCGGTTTCAACTTCACCAAGAATGACATTTTAAGCCTTGAATGGGGCTTTGGTTTCTTTTTTGCAAGGGGAGAAGAGAGTTTTTCCGAGCGCCAGGTTAGTTTAACTTACACCCGAAGACTCTTCTAACTGCTGTCATCCGCTGTCGGCTGTGGGCTAAATTTGACAAATAGAAGTTTTATTAGTATTATTAATTAAATCGGTGCCGATGGGTCCGGCCCGATTGCTGAATAGAAAAGAGACCCTGAATAGTAGGCTTGTGGTCCGTTAGAGTCTGCGTCGGCTAAAATTCTGTCCCGTAGTCTGTAACGTCTCCCCAAGCGCAAACTTTACTACTGGAGGTAGTATAAAATGAGTAAGCGCGTATTTGTGGGGAATCTCCCCTTCAGCGCCACCGAGGAGCGACTGCGCGACCTTTTCGGTCAGCATGGTGAAGTGACCTCGGTTGAAATTATCAAAGACAAATTTACCGATCGTTCTCGGGGATTTGCCTTTGTGGAAATGGCGACTGATGAGGGGGCTGCAGCAGCCATCGCCGCCCTGAATCGTTTTGAGATGGACGGTAGGCAGCTCACAGTGAATGAGGCACGCGCCCGCACCGAACGCCCACCCAGGCGTGATTCGCGGTAAAGTGGCGTAGCCAACACACATAGAAAAATAAAAAGGGGCTTTACCTTGACAGGGTAGAGCCTCTTTTTATACTTCTACTATAGTGAGAGAGCGCGACTCAACTCAAGAGGCAAGCAAGCCGCTCTGGTTGCGGTGCTCTGCCTGTGGCGAAATTATCTACCGGAAGACCCTGGAGGCGAACTTCTATGTGTGCAATCGCTGTGGCTATCACTTCCGGATAACGCCGGATGATTACATAAGAATCCTATTGGACGAGAACGCCTGGGAGGAACTGGACGCCAATCTCGTTACCCTTGACCCGATTAAGTTTCCCAAGTACCAAGAAAAGGTCAAGGAGTCCCAAAAGAAGACCGGTCGCAATGACGCCTTCAGTTATGGTCGGGGGAAAATTGCCGGGTGTCCGATAGTGTTCGGGGTGATGGACTTTAGTTTCATCGGCGGGAGTATGGGTTCGGTTGTTGGTGAGAAGGTGGCACGCGCCATCCGTCGGGCAAGAGAGGAAAGAAGACCGCTGGTCATTGTCGCGACATCAGGTGGCGCCCGGATGCAGGAGGGGATTATCTCGCTTTTTCAGATGGCAAAGACTTCAGCGGAACTCGGACTTCTACACCGGGCAAAAATCCCTTTCATCTCAATTCCGGTAGACCCGTGTACCGCCGGGGTGATGGCATCGTTCGCCTCGCTTGGGGATGTGATTATCTCGGAGCCGGGTGCGCTCTTGGGCTTTGCCGGTCAGAGGGTGATTGAGGACACGATTGGTGAGAAACTGCCCGAGGGCTTTCAGCGCGCTGAGTTTATGCTCAAGCACGGACTGATTGACTTGGTTGTGCCCCGGCGCAACCTCAGGGAGACTGTTGCCAATCTCCTTTCGGTATTGTGGCACAAAAGATATTGAATTTTTACCTCGCCAGAGCCTGCCCCGAGTCCAACTGGCTGACAGCCGTCAGCCGTCAGGCGAGGAGCTCGGAATGATGTAGGGGTGAGGGGCTCAGCAATGAGCCGGGTCCTACTTAAAGAGATCACCAAAACTTTTTCTCGCCGGGTCGTTGCGGTTGACCGGGTGACACTTGAGGTTAAGGATAAAGAGTTTTTTGTTATTCTCGGACCGTCCGGTTGTGGTAAGTCAACGATTTTACGGCTTGTCGCCGGTTTGGAACAACCCGATTCCGGAGAAATCTACATTGGCAATAAGTTGGTAAATCAGGTTGAGCCTAAGGAGCGGGACATTGCCATGGTGTTTCAAAACTATGCCCTTTATCCCCATATGAGTGTATTTGAGAATATGGCGTTTGCCCTGAAGTTGCGCGGATTGCCAAAAGATGAGATAAGTAATAGGGTTTTAAATGCAGCCAGAGTCTTAGGGATTGAGGAGCTCCTTAACCGCAAGCCAGCAGAACTATCCGGCGGTCAGCGCCAGCGGGTGGCGGTAGGTCGGGCGATTGTCCGGAACCCCAAGGTGTTTCTGTTTGATGAGCCACTTTCCAACCTTGATGCCCGACTGCGGGTGGGAATGCGTGCCGAACTCGCCCGGCTGCACCAGCAGTTGGCGGTTACCGTTATCTATGTTACCCACGACCAAATTGAGGCGATGACCTTAGGAGAGCGAATTGGAGTAATGCGAGATGGTAAACTCCTTCAGGTGGGTGAGCCAAAGGTGATTTACGACCGGCCGCTCAACAAATTTGTCGCCGGATTTATCGGTTCACCGCCGATGAACTTCTTTTCAGGCAAAATTGTTCGGGAAGCCCCGCCACGCTTTGTGCATCCGGCATTCACCATTCCGATAATCACGGAAGACGGAAGTCAGAAGACGGATGTTGGTTTTCCTCCTTCTGAGGTAATTTTGGGCATCCGCCCCGAACATATTCAGATTTTTCCCGGGGGAGTTGGGAACGGGAAGCAGGAATCTATAAAAGGCGCGATGGTAGAGGTGGTGGAAAATTTGGGTAATGAGGCACTAATTTATCTTAAACTCGGTCAGGAGCAGGTTGTTCTTCGGACCGCCTCTGAGCAGGTGCCCAAACCGGGTGAGGTGGTCAACCTCAGGTTTGATATTAAAAGGCTCCATTTTTTTGACATAAAGACCGAGAATCGACTGGGTGAAATAACTGGTCTAAAGGATATAAATGGATTGGAAGAAGAAAAAAGTGATAGTAGGGTGTAAAAGTTGTTGCTTTGCGACCTGCCAAAGCAGCGTGTTCTACACCCAACAACAAAACGGTAAAGCAAGTCTTAGGTTTGCTTTAGAGAAATATAAAATATATTAGGAGGAAATATGCAGTTAAAAGGCAGTAGAACAGAAAAAAATATCCTCACGGCATTTGCCGGTGAATCCCAGGCAAGAAATAGATATACCTATTTTGCCAGTAAGGCGCGGGATGAAGGGTATATCCAGATGGCGCTAATCTTTGAGGAGACAGCAAATCAGGAAAAGGAGCACGCCAAGCGGCTTTTCAAACTCCTTGAAGGTGGCGAGGTGGAGATTAAGGCTTCATTTCCAGCCGGGGTGATTGGCTCAACAGTTGACAATTTGAAAGCAGCGGCGGCGGGGGAAAATTACGAGTGGACGCAAATGTATCCCGAGTTCGCAAAAATTGCCGAGGAGGAAGGCTTTTCCGAAATAGCGGCGATATTCCGGGCTATTGCCGTGGCAGAGAAACAGCATGAAAAGAGATATCTCGCTTTGAAGGCAAATATTGAAGACGGTCAGGTATTTCGTCGAGACAAGACGGTTGTCTGGCGGTGCATCAACTGTGGTTATCTTCATGAGGGAACCGAGGCACCCGAGGTTTGCCCCTCCTGTGCCCATCCCCAAGGGTATTTTGAAATCTTAGGAGAGAACTGGTGATGGATGAACGAAAAGGTGAAGTAACGGTTAATGGCAATCAGGTTACCCTGCTCGGTTCACTCCCGAAGATTGGCGAAAAAGCACCAAATTTTCTGCTCGTCGGCAACGACCTCCAGCCAGTAATCAGTGAACAGTTTAAGGGTAAGGTGCTAGTGCTCCTTTCGGTTCCTTCGCTGGACACGCCGGTCTGCGATATTGAAACGAGAAGATTCAATCAAGAGGCGGCAGATTTAGGCGAAGATGTGGTAATTTTAGTGGTCAGTATGGATTTGCCCTTTGCCCAGAAAAGGTGGTGCGGAGCAGCAGGTGTTAACCGGGTAATTACCGCATCAGACCACCGTGATGGTAGTTTTGGTTTAGCATACGGCGTGTTGATAAAAGAGTTGCGACTTCTCGCCCGAGCAGTTTTTGTGATAGACCGGGAAGGTATTGTTCGCTACATCCAGTTGGTAAAAGAGGCGGGGAAGGAGCCTGATTATGCAGCAGTTCTGGAAGTGGTAAGGAAATTAAGTTAAGGAGTAGGAATGGGCAAAGAATCGCCAATATTCAGTTGCCAGGTTTGCGGTCAGATTGTTACATTGGTTCATAAAGGTGGGGGGAGACTGGTATGCTGTAACAAATTGATGCAGGAAGGGGCAGAAAAACCCAAAGAAGATAAAGCAGTTCCAGTGAATGCCCCTTACTGGAGTTGCGCAAATTGTCATTATGTTCTTCAGGCAATGAGCCCACCAGAACGCTGTCCATCTTGCGGACAGCATTGTAAGTTTGTTGATGTAACCTGCTATATCCCGGAATGCGGATTTACCGGGATTGATAGCCGGTTGATGAAAGGAAAGGAGTTATAAATGACCAAAAGGCTGGAAATTTATAAGTGTGAAATCTGTGGCAATATCGTTGAAGTGATTCATCCAGGCGCTGGTCAATTAGTATGTTGCGGTCAGCCGATGAAACTTATGGAAGAAAAGACAGCGGATGTCGGTAAAGAAAAGCATGTGCCGGTAATTGAGAAGATGGCTAATGGGTTTAAGGTCAAGGTGGGCGGTGTTCCCCACCCGATGGAGGAAAAGCATTACATTGAATGGATTGAACTGGTAGCGGATGGACGAGCTTACCGAGAGTTTCTCAGCCCAGGGCAGGCACCTGAGGCTTTTTTCTCAATTCAGGCAGAAAATGTCTATGCCCGTGAATACTGTAATATTCACGGGTTGTGGAAAGGGGTTTGAGGATGATTTCCCCGAAAATTGAGAATGCATTTAATGAGCAGATAAAACACGAACTGGAATCGGCTTATCTTTATCTGGCGATGGCGGCGTACTTTGATAATACCGGGTTTGAGGGTATGGGGAGATGGATGCGGGCACAGGTTCAGGAAGAGGTAACCCATGCAATGCGGTTTTATAAACATATTATTGAGCGCGGTGGCACAGTGAGATTGTTACCTTTGAGCGTGCTGGAGACGAAATGGGAATCGCCGCTTCAAGCTTTTGAGGCGGCTTATGAGCATGAGCGGTTCATCACCAGTAAAATCAACGAACTGGTAAAACTCGCCCAGGAAGAGGCTGACTACGCCTCCAATTCTCTCCTGCAGTGGTTTGTTGATGAACAGGTTGAAGAGGAAGACAGCACTGCCAAGATTGCCCAGCAACTGCGATTGATAGGTAATGATGGACGGGGCATATTGATGCTGGATCGGGAACTGGGGAGCCGGACATTTGTCTTGCCACCAGAACTGGCTACCCTTTACGCTCAGGGAACCAGTCCGAGTCAATAGTTCGGCTTGATCGCAAGGATGTGAGCGATGGCATTCAATGCGGTTCGGTTGACTGAGAATGTCTACTGGGTAGGTGCTATTGACTGGACCGTTCGGGACTTTCACGGCTATTCTACCAACCAGGGGACAACATATAATGCCTATCTGGTTCTGGCGGATAAGATAACCCTAATTGACACGGTTAAAACATCGTTTAAGGACGAACTCCTTGCCCGCATCGCCACGGTTATTAAACCAGAAGATATTGATTATATCATTTCCAATCATGCAGAGATGGACCATTCGGGCGCATTGCCGGAAATCATTAATGTGGTAAAACCGGAAAAGGTATTTGCCTCAGTGATGGGGGTAAAGGCGCTGAAAGAACATTTTCATCTTGATTATGAGATTACTGGCTTAAAAGACGGGGATACGCTCAACCTCGGCAATCTCAATCTCAAATTCTTAGAGACACGGATGCTTCACTGGCCCGACAGTATGGTTTCTTATCTAATAGAGGAGAAAATTCTTTTCTCTCAGGACGGTTTTGGAATGCACCTGGCAACAGGTGAACGATTTGCCGATGAATTGGATCCTAGCTTACTCAGACAGGAAGGGGCAAAATATTTTGCCAATATCCTTTTGCCCTATGCACCACTCATCCTTAAACTCTTAGATAGAATTAAGGCACTCAATATACCCATTGAGACCATTGCTCCGGATCACGGTCCAATATGGCGGAAAGGGCCGGGGACAATAGTGTCTTGGTATGAGGAGTGGGCGAGACAAGAGCCGAAGGCTAAAGTAGTGATTGTTTATGATACGATGTGGCAAGGCACCGATAAGATGGCACGGGCGATTGCTGACGGGGTTGCCCTTGAAGGGGTGGAAGTAAAGGTGATGAAGTTACGGGCAAATGACCGGAGTGATGTTATGATGGAAATTCTTGATGCCGGTGCAGTGGTTATCGGTTCACCAACATTAAATAACGGTCTTTTTCCCACCGTGGCGGATATGCTGACATATATGAAAGGGTTAAAGCCGAAAGGCAAACTGGCAATGGCATTCGGTTCCTATGGCTGGAGCGGTGAGGCACCAAGGATTATCGCTGAGGAACTTAAAGGTATGGGAATGGAGATGGTTGCCGAGCCATATAAGGTAAAATATGTCCCGGACCAGAATGCACTGGATGCCTGTCAGCAGTTAGGGAGAAAGGTGGCAAGAGTTCTGAAAGGAAAAATTAATGGAAAATCAGGTCAATCAAAGTGCTCTTGACAAATTTAGTTACGGGGTTTATGTTGTGACCAGCCGGGACGCTGAACGGTTGAATGGACTGGTGGTGAACACAGTGGTTCAAGTTGCGCTTAATCCGACACTGGTTTCAGTTACTATCAATAAGAACAGTCTGACCAATGAGTTTGTCCGGAAAAGTGGTGTCTTGGCGATTTCGGTTTTGGAGAGGGATACGCCACTGGAGTTCATTGGCCGATTCGGATTCCGCTCAGGGCGTGATTTTAACAAATTTGAGGGATTAAGTTATGAAACTGGTATTACCGGTGTTCCGCTGATAACTGATTATACTGTATCATTGATTGAAGGTAGGGTAAAGGAAATAGTTGATTGCGTAACCCACGACCTGTTTGTTGCTGAGGTAGTTGCTGCCCGGGTAATAAAGGATGCCGAACCGTTGACCTACGCTTATTATCATCTAGTTAAAAAGGGTAAGACCGGTAGAGGGGCACCGAGTTACCGGGAGGAGAAAGAAGATAAAATTGAAATTAAGCCGCAAGAAAGGGGCAATAATATGACACGCTATGTTTGCACAGTGTGCGGTTATGTTTATGACCCATTGGAGGGCGACCCGGAACATGATATTCCGCCGGGGACATCTTTTGAGAACTTGCCTGATGACTGGGTGTGTCCGGTTTGTGGGGCAAGTAAAGACCAGTTTGAACCGGAGGACAGCTAACGGTCGTCGGCCGAATTGTTTTAAGAGAAATTACCGTATTCCCAGGACCTGCAGTAAGGTATCTTTGCCAGCATTGAGCCACCAAAGGGCTAAGTTGCCCAGGACACGAATCGTGTGCCGAACCGGCTTGCTTCCTCTCTCCTGAACCCGGAGAAGGAGAGGCAGGCAGGCAAAGCGGGCAATACCGGCAAGTAAAAACATCACATCGTAGTTGTAGAAGTCAAGGGATAAAATGGTGATGTGAAAACTGGAGAGCATTTGTGCCACGGTGCCGGCAAAAATCGCCGCGATGAATGCTCCTAAACCGGTCACAACCGAGTAAATTGCGAAGTAACTCTCCTTGCGTGACGGATTGTCAGCCAAGTCCAGGAGAAGATTCCAGAGACCGAGGTTGGCACCGGTCCAGACAGCACCGTTAAGAATGCCATCAATCCAGATGGGCAGGCGGAAACGGGGCGTGGCGAAGAGCCACAAGAGGGGCATTACCCCCACCAGGGTGAAATTTAAGACCGTAACCGGTCTGGAGCCAAACTTGTCAACCATTCTCCCCCAGAAGAGTTGAAATAAAACACCGATGACACCACCAATCATTGAGTAGATGGCGATAGCGGCGAAACTGAAATGGAGGTTTTTTATCAAATGGACTAAATAAAAGGGCGATGCCAGGGTGCCGGTAAGAAACCAGACCGCAAGGAAAACTGTTAAACGCCGGAACTGGGGTTCGTGTAAAGGTCCGAGGAATATTTCCTTTAAACCGGGTTCAGGTCTTTTGGGCAGGTCAGGTTCAGGCTGGCGGGTTAAAAGAAGGGTTGAAACCAGACCGAAACTGACCGCAAGGGTAAAGGCAAGTGCATAACCGGAGACCTCCTGTCCGCCTGCTTTTAACCAGTCCATTCCCCGCCCGGCAGCATAAGCCACAAAGACGCCGCTGACATTGAGAATGGCGTTGCGCAATCCGAAGAATCTCCCCCGGCGTGCTTCGGGCACCAAATCGCTTATCCAGGAGGTCCAGACCGTGCCAGCAATTGCCATTAAAACACTGGAAAGCATCACCACCAAAAGGAAGAGTTCCATCTTAAACTTGATGCCAAAAAGAAGGAAGGGGACAAAAAGGAGATAGACCGTCCTGCCCAGCCCTGCGGTCCAGAGCACGATTGGTTTGCGGGCACCAACCCGTCGCACCAGATACCCGGCAAGAAAACTGAATCCGCTCACCAATGCCGGAACGGCGCTTAAAAGGGCGATCTGGAATGAGTTGGCACCGAGATAAAGTGCCAGACCGGCAAGAAACATCCCGCCGGCCAGAGTGGTGTAAAGCGTGGCGAAGAGCCCCTCAAGTATGGAGATTTTCAGACCGCGATTTATCTCTGGTGGTGTAAGTTCCCTTATCAATTTACATCTCTCCGGCTCTGTAGGAACTTCGCACCATCGGCCCGGCAAAAACCTTTCGGAAACCCATCTTTTCTCCCTCCCGTGCCAGTTCAGCAAACTCCGCTTCAGTCCAGTACCGGGCAACCGGCAGGCAACTTCTTTTTGGCTGGAGATACTGTCCGATAGTAACAATATCGCAGCCGGTACTGCGCAGGTCATTCAATGTGGCAATTATCTCATCCCGGGTTTCACCCAGTCCGAGCATCAGCCCGCTTTTTGTAACTGTTGTCGGCGAAATGCTCTTCACCGTCTTAAGAAGTGTGAGGGAGAGTGAATAGCTCGCCCGAGGGTCCCGGACAAATGGTGCCAACCGCTCTACTGTCTCAATATTATGCGCCCATACATCAGGACCAGCATCAACGAGCAATTTTATCAGGTTCGGTTTTGCGCCAAAGTCCGGGGTAAGCACCTCCACTTTTACCTGTGGATTTGCTTCCTTTACCGCTCGGACGGTTTGGGCAAAAGCATCCGAACCAAGGTCAATAAGGTCATCCCGGTCAACCGAGGTTAATACCAGATACATTATCTTTAATTCCCCAACCGCTTTCGCCACCCGGTCTGGCTCATCCGGCTCAACTTTACCGCCAGGATTGCCGGTTTTTACCGCGCAGAATCGGCAGTGACGGGTACAGATATTACCAAGAATCATTATTGTCGCGGTGCCTGAGTTCCAGCATTCGGCAAGATTGGGACAGCGGGCAGAACTGCAGACCGTTTTCAGGCGGTAGCGATTAAGAATCTCATTTACCCGGTTAAACTCCTCGCCGGTTGGTAAGCGGGTCTTAAGCCAATTCGGTCGTCGCATTATAAATCCCCTTTAAAAATCTCAACCTCAACCTATGCTTAACTATCCGCCAAGCGTTATTTTCAAACTGGAACGGGGGCATTTCCAGACACACTCAAAACAGCGGATACAGTCGGTCTGGTTTGGTTCTTCATAAGGCTCAATATCGGTCGGACAAACCCGGCGACAGACCTGGCATCGGGTGCAACTTTCCCGGTTCAGTTTCAGCCGTAAAAGGCTGACCCGGTTAAAGATTGAGTATACTGCACCAATCGGGCAGACTATCCGACAGAAGGGTCGTTTAATAAGCATTGCCGCCCAGATGACAAAAAGGAGAATTCCTACTTTGAGATAAAAAAGCCAGGAGACAAGTGCCCGCAGACCCTGGACCGGGTCCCAGAGAACTAAAGGAATTCCCGCCTCTAATGTGCCCTGGGGGCAAAGTTTACAGAACCAAGGTTCACCGGTAAAGAATGCGACTAAACCCGCCACCAAGAGCAGAAAGAGATATTTCAAGCCGGTTGCCGGCAAAGAGATTTTCAGCCACTGGTCAAACACCATTACCACCAGGAAAGCAAAAATGGCAAAAAGCATTCCCAGTTCAGCACCGGCAAAGGGTCCAAGTTGCACGCCTCTACCGAAAAGTGATATTACAAAACCAGTGGGAACTGCAAGTAGAAGTGTTACTTTACTGCTGGCAAGGCTAAACAAAGTCAACGCTACAACTCCGCTGGCTATGCCGAGGTTAATGTCGTGCTTCCACCCCACAAACAGTCCTAATCCGATTCCGACCAGCGTCCCGCTTAAAAACCAGCGTCCGGGTAAATTCATTTTCCCTTTGAGCGCCCCAAAAAGACAGAGGACGATAAACGGTAGCCAGCCGAAGAGAAGTGCTTTAAAGAGGTTGACTTTGACAAAAACCACTAAGAGCGCTACCACCACCAAACCGATTAGCCCGATAACCGAAAAGGTGAGCCAGCGCTTGCCCTTTGCCTGGGGACCAACCTTTATTTTGTAAAGCAAATCCTGCCATAGTCCAAAAGGACAGACCCAGGCACAAGGGGTCCTGCCGACGAACGCACCGATAATCACCACAAGACCGATGATTACCCATGGTATTCTTAAATAAAATGCCAGCCCCTGCTGACCAAAAATCTGCTGAAATGAGCCAAGCGGGCAGGCAAAGACCGATAGCGGACCACCATAACAGTTAAGAACCGGCTCCGGGATGCTCTTCAGAAACCCGGAGTAGATAATTTTGCCTTGAATATAGGCAAGGATATAGGCGTTGAGAACGACCGTCCCAATTATCTGACCGATGCGATAAGGGGCAACTCTTCTTTTCGGCATTTTTAATGGTCTACACGAGACCCATACAGGATAGTCATATCTGTCCGGCAAACCCACGAATCACCAATAGCATTCCCAATTTTATCCCGAACGCAATCGCTACCACGCCCAAGAGCACCAGTAAAATAACTAATACCTTACGCATCACTTATATTCGGCTGATTAACTGCAACTTTACACCCCGAAAGGGAGCCTCGTAACGGCACACCCCGCCCGAACAGGTATAGCCCCCCTTTTCCGCGCCCACCCGGACTCGCAAAACATTCCGCTCATTTATGTTCCAGACCGTTTCAAACATTGGCCAGGATTTCTGATTGTCATACCTTTTCAATGAATCCTTATCAACCCCCTGCCAAGAGACTGTCCAAAACCATTTCTCACTGTAGCCGTAACTGAAAGAGATGTTCGGTTCGTGATATCGCCATACCGCCCCCTTACTGGTGTCGGTTGGACGCTCCTCCACCCAGCCCAGTTCCGCCTCAAAGGCAAAGGTGTGGTTGTCAAGTGAATAATTAAACAAAAGAGCAGGGCGGTTGGTTATCCGGCGATAGGTTCCTGACTCAATATTTTTCTGTAGCATAGAATTGAACTTTGTCTCAACAGTCAAGTTGCTGCTTAAGGTATATTTGCCCTTAAACTCCCCCTCTAAAACCCCAGCGCTGGTATCATCATGGACAAACAGTCTACCTAACTCCGCCTCAAGATAAAGGCTACCGGTCGGCATTCCGGAGACCTGAATGCCAAAACCTCTTTCGTCAACCCCGCGATTTATCGCCACACCAGACTTAATAGGAGTAGGCGGGTCATTGTAGTGATAAACTTCAGGAGGAAAGCCGAGCCGGGTGTAATCAACATACTGACCGATGATGGAAAAACCGGCAAGGGTCAGGCTGACATTTGCCACGCCACCAATACCTTTTTCCCTACCGCCAATACCGGGTTTTGTTCCGAGACGCCAGCATAACTCGCCGGAAATTGCTGCTGGTCCAAAATTTAGACCGGCACCGCCACCAAAAAGTTCGGTAAACGCCTTGGCACTCGGGTCCGCCTCCCGATTAATCCGAACATATCTACCGCCAAAGTTCAAAAATCTCATTGGCTGGGTGGTCAGGTCTACGCCCAAAACCTGGTCGGCAGTGTCCAGTTCGTTCATTATTTTATAGGTATTCTCCTGGAAAAATATATCTCGCAGCCTACCACCCAAGAGGGTTATTTCACTGCGTAACGGCAGCCGAAACCTGCCCAAAAGTCCGTGCAGGCTCTTGTAATGGCGAAAGTCGTCATCCGAATAGGTGCGTAGCGATAGCCCCTGACCGAATGTAGCAAAAAACCTACCCACCCGGAGTTCAAGTTCCTTGGGGTTATAGCCAACTGAATAGTCCAAAAGCCGGATTGGTTTGCGCACCGCCGGTGAGTGCTTTGAGGGTTCAAAAAAAAGTAGCCCGAACTCACCTTCAAAGTCGCCGTAACGGGCGGTCAAATCCAGTTTATTTTCAACGCTTGTTGCCCACTCCTCCTGATAACCCCAGAACTCTGCCCGGTTACTCCCTTGAATGGTAAAATTGGTGCCAAATAGCGTAGCAAGAAGGAGAAAAGTCAAAGGTACCTCATTTCTGTTTCTCACCCTCCTCGCCGGTTGGCTCATCTTCCTCCTCGGGCAGCCACTTGCTCATCTCAAGAGCAATCTTTTTCTCATCGCCCTTCTTATACCCGATATGGGTATAGACAATCTCACCTTTCATATTAACCAACACCGCGGTAGGTTTGATAATGATGTTATACGCCTTCTTCACCTTTTGCTGTTGGTCCAAGAGAACAATATATGGCCACTTCTTTGCTTTAACAAAAGCCTTCACTCGCGCCGCATCCGAAGGCTTATCCACCGAAAGGGCGATAATCTGTAAACCTCTTTCCTTCAGCGAGTCATAAACCGGTAAAAGGGCATCCAGTTCGTTAATACAGTTGACACAGGACAAATCCCAGCACTCCATATATACCGGTCCCACTTTCAACAGTTCTGACAGGGTTACTTCATTGCCTTCAATGTCCGATAGAGTAAAGTCCGGTGCCTTTTCATACTTGGGCTCCTCTTTCTCCTCAGCGCTCACGGCACTCAAAACCAACATCAAGGCTATAATAATGAAAAAGAGTCTCTTCATCTTGCCTCCTCTCTTTTAATTCGCCATTTAACCACACTTTGCCACACCTCCTTGGTGACAAAATCCTGAACCGAAACAGCAACCCCGAGCCGGTTAACATTATAACCACTGACGCCGGTTGTCAGCAGGGTATCAAAATCCCGGCCAAATTTTAAAGTTACGGGGATGCCGAAACTGTCACCGATTACCTTACGCACCGCCATTGGTGCATAAGTGGTGTCGCCAACGAAAGAAGAGTAATAGGGGATGCTGTCCTCAAATACAATCGCCACCAGCCTCAGGCTCGTTATTGTGTCAATTAACGAGTCGGTTGGCGTGAGCCTGACTAGAAGCCGCAGTGTTGCCGAGTCAATGGTTGTGCTGGAGCTGTCAAGTGCCATCTCCAGGCAGGTTTTCCGCGACCGGGCGGCGTCAATCATATCCCGATAAACCGGATAAAATGAGTCCGGAATCATAATATGCGGTGAGCGTAATGTTCCATTGAAGAAAGCCAGCGGTGCCTCCACACCAACGCCATACCACTCATTCCGGGCTTTGCCCGCCGGCGATGAAAGCTCGGGATGGGCTTCACCTGAGTAATAAATCACAAAAGCCATTGAATCGCCATAAACCGCCTTCAAACTCTCCAATGCCCGCGCCGCGGACGCGCAGTAAGGTCATTCATCTAAGGGTGTAGAAAAAAGTTCAACCAGCACCAGCCGGTTTGCTTCACGGACAATCTGGGGTGCTTCCGAACAACAAAGCGCGACCAGCCCGGCGAAAATTCCCCAAAATATAAACCTGCGTAACATCGCTCAATCATAAATTCCAATCAATTTCAGTCAAGAAAAACTACCGCTGTTAATGATGGTCATTGCACAGAATCGTGCCCGTTTTTGGGCGATGAGCAAAAGCGACGAAGTAATCCCATAGCCGCAGATTTCTTTGACCTTCTTGTTTGTCTGCTTTGTTTCTTAAACTCATTTGATATCTTTTAATTTTAATTTGGTTGTTAAAATCGGCTGAATCTTCCTTTTTAGGACTTTTTTGAAATCAGATCTTCAGGCGCTTTTTAGCCTTCTTTTTGGGCTTTAACTTAGGATTAAATTAAAAGCCACTCCTGAAAACTTTTTTAGACCAATTTTTACAGCCATCCCGCCATTTGATTTTACCTTTCAATTTAACTGTGATTTTAACATCAAACTTAGCAACAGGTCCAAAACCGAGTCAGGAAAGGGTTTTACCACCCTAGTGCTGGAGTGGACAGCCCCCCAGATAAACCGGTCTTCTAATTAAGTTATTTAATTACGAAACTTAACTCAATTTTAGCCATCGGAATTTTGTTTATATATAACTAAACTTAGCCTTCTCAGAAGTTTGGGATAGAGCCCGAAGCAACCCATTTAATAAAGTTACAACCGTTTAGTGTGTTTAGAACCAATAAGAGAACTGAATAAGCCAATCTTTTAAAGTGAAGAGATTCCCCGAGTTGTAGGCATCAAAGGAGAGCCTCTCTAAAACCCGCCAAGTGATTCCCCAGGAATATGCTATATCAAGGACATAACTGGCTAAATCCGGATAGGTCTTGCGCTCGTCTTTAAATATACTCTTCTGATAAGTAAACTTCGGGGTAATTCCGCCTCTCAATATCAGAGAGGAGATTTTATATTCCAATCCCAACGGGATAGCCATTGTGAGGGTATTAATATTATTCACTTGATAGTTGGAAACGAGATTGGAATCGGTCAGACTATCAGTGAAGATTTCTAAACCCTCTTTTTGAACACTATCCTTTTCCATTGCCCAAACCGTTTTTAAACCCCAAAAACCCTTAAGAGATTTGTTAATCGGATACTCATAACCCAAACCGAAAACCCCGGTTATCTTTTCTGTCCTGCCGCTGATGTTGAGGTTCTTGGTGAAATATTCGGTTAAGGTGCGGGTGTCAATATCAGTTGACTCAGGATTGGGATAGTTCTGCCACCGCTCATAAACAGAATCCTTGTGGAAATTGTAAGAGGAGTCTCTTTCCCTTCCCTTTAAATTTGCCGATGATTTAGCCAGGTTCAAGAGGGCGTTAAAACGCTTCTCGCCCTCAACCGCTTTACTAAAGCGACCGGTGAATTTTATCTCATTACCCTCTTTGGAATCATCAACTTCACCGCCGGTGGTTAGGTAATCCACCCTTCTCCAAAAGAGATAGTGATAAGAACTGTCATAAGTATAGAAAGAAGAATCGGTATGGAGGAGGTAATCCTCGCTATTTTGGTGATAGTCAATTTCGTTTTTCCCTTTTTTATAAGAGAATGTCAACTGTAAAAGGTGGGTGGAAAAGTTAAAGGTCGTTCCCAAACCAAATTGATGAGAAGAGAGGATGTCCGCAAGTTGCGAACCGTAGGTATACCTCCTGATATTAACGGTATCTTTATTTTCTATTTCGTAATTTTCACTCTCATATCCGCCCTCTATTTCAAGGGGACTTCTGGTAAATGTGTAAGAGAGGGCGAGTTTTAATAAAGGGGAAAGAGACCAGGGTAAAAAAAGCGACTGCTGAAAAGAGCTGAAGTCTTCGTCTCTTAAGTAATAATCGTAATAAAAGGACTGGTAACCGTAACTAAAAGAAGTGAATTGATTGTGAGCCCCAAAACCCAGTTGGCGAATAAATAATTTCGGGAGAAAGACCGAGGAGGCGATTAGATTTTGCCGGTAATAGAGACCGGGCATATTGGGCAAAAAGGTAATAGCCACTTCATTCTCTTCTAACAAAGGAATAAGCGATGGGTTTAAGAGGATATCGCTTCTCAAATCGGCAACAATTCCTAAGAACTCCTCACCCAGGGCTTTGACTCTCAAAGAAAGAACCGGAAAGGGTGGCTCTTCTGGTCGCTCTTCTAAATCCCAGTAGATAATAGGCGGTTTCCCCGCGAACACCGTCGCTGATAAGAAAGACAAACAAAAAAGGATTCTTTTAATCATTAAAACCTCCTAAGATTTTAATTGAGATAAAAGCCTCAAATGGTTGAAATATCCGCACTCCTTAATTTTACCCCAGGTATTGTGAGAGTCAAAAACTAAAGGCTTACGCTACAGATTTGCCTTACAACAATACCTTTACCTCAACCATTTTTTGATGGGAGATATTCCCGAGATTGATTGACAGGGTCAAGGTGGTGGATAAGATAGAGTGGTGATATCTTTGACCGCGCCGTTAGATTTTGTCTATTTTTTGTGGCGGAGTCTGGCAATGCCCTGGGATTGGCCACGAACCGGACCCAGGGTGGTTGAGCAACTCTATCATAACGGTGCGGCGGCGTTGCCGATTGTCTTTCTCGCCAGTGTGTTCGTCGGTTTGACCACGGCGGTTCAGACCAGTTATCAATTATCGGGGATAGTGCCAAAGTATTTTATCGGTATGGGGGTGGGACGGATGCTTTTGATTGAGTTAGGACCGGTGTTTGCGGCATTTATTGTTGCCAGTCGTTCCGCTTCGGCGATGGCGGCGGAGATTGGCGCGATGCGCATCTCGGAGCAGATTGATGCCTTAGAGGTAATGGCGATATGCCCCTACCGTTTCCTCTTCCTGCCCCGAATCTTAGCCACAACGATAAGCCTGCCGATTCTGGTAGTGGTAATGGAGGTTCTTGCCAGTTGGACCGCCTTAGTGGTCTCGGGTATTTTGGGCGTGCCCAAAGACACCTTCATTTATGGATTGACCCACTTTGTCCAGGTGCGGGATTTTATCGGCGGAGTCATAAAGGCGGTGATTTTCGGACTTTTAATCGGGACCAGCGGCTGTTATTTCGGGTTTAAAGTGAAAGAGGGGGCGCAGGAGGTGGGAAGGGCAACAACCAAAGCGGTGGTCTTATCAGCGGTTTTAATTTTAGTCTTTGATTTTCTGGTTGCCCTGGTGATGTTTTCCCGATGATTACGCCTTCGGTTAATTTTGTTCCATTATTATGATCGTGGTGGAAAGGGTATCAAAACGGCTACGAGGGCAGTTGGTTTTAGACGGGGTAAATATGACGGTGCCGGACTCGGCTATTGTGGTGGTGCTTGGTCCTTCAGGCGCGGGCAAGACGGTTCTTTTAAAAATCATCGCCGGACTTATTCCACCCGATTCCGGACAAGTTCTCTATGATGGAACACCGCTACGGTATGGTAGAGTGGTGGATAATGAGCCAATTCTAAAGAGGATTGGGTTTGTGTTTCAGACCGGGGCTTTATTTGACTGGCTGAATGTGGCAGAGAATGTCGCTTTGCCTTTAACCGAGAAGACGCACTTGAGCAAAAATGAGATTAAGGAGCGGGTGGCGCAAAGCCTTAATGATGTTGGAATGACCGGGGCAGCAAAATTGAAGGTGCGAGAACTTTCCGGCGGGATGGTAAAACTGGTTGCTATCGCCCGGGCGTTAGTTAATGACCCCAGTTATCTCTTTTTTGATGAGCCCACCAGCGGGCTTGACCCGGCAAACCGGGAAAGGGTGTGTCAGTTAATTACCGAGGTGAGCAAAAAGGGAAAAAGAAGTGTGGTGGTGGTAACTCATGACCTGGAAAGTGCCCGACGGTTGGCCGAAAGGTTTTATCTATTAAAAGGCAATCAATTGGTTCTTGCGGTGGATGTAAAAAAGGAAGATTATGAACCGGCGTGTCCGTGAAATTTTAGTTACCATTTTTGTCCTTCTCGGTATCTTTCTCGGAGTTTTTGGTTATTTCTGGTTTGGCGGCAGGCTCTTTCCCCAAGGAAGAAGGTTGGTTAAGGTCTATTTTTCTGATGTTTCCGGCTTACGGGTTGGTGACCGGGTGGATGTCTTAGGGATTACCAAGGGCAGAATTGTTGAGTTGAAACTGATGGGGAATGGGGTATTGGTCAAGTTGGCGATTGATAGAGATGTCCGGCTTACCGAGAATGCCCGATTTGCCATTCGGTCGTTAAGTTATCTTGGTAGTGACCGCTATCTGACCGTTACCCCTGGGGAAGGGGCAGTTGTTGCCGATACGTTTACTTTTAATGGTGTCAATGAGGTCTTAGACTTAGAGAGTACCTTTTTACGCCTTGACCGACTCTTAGGGGGAATTGACCCCGCGCTTTTAAGCGCGGAGTTGCGTCACACCCGGGATGAACTCCTCCGTCTGGTGAATAGCCGGTTGCGGGGTCTGGATTCGGGTTTTGGGGTTACCGCGGCTAATATTCAGCGGTTGAGCATAATCTTAGATACCCTGACACAACTGCTGGGCAAGGAGTCCACGGCGAAAAAACTTTTGAGTTCTCCAGAACTTTATGAAGAGTTACTCAAGACCAACCGCCAGTTGCAGGAGTTTATAACCGACATCAAAGCCCATCCGGAGCGCTATTTCCGGTTAAAGTTATTTTAGCAATGATAAAAAATAGGAGGTAATATGTTAAGAATCGTTTCGTTTTTGGTAATTGCCCTCTTGATTTTCAACTGCGGGGCAAAGAAGGAAGTAAAGACAAAACCGATAACCGAAGAGGAGATAAACATACCCGGGTTGCTCACCGATACGATAGCAGGAATGAACCTGCCCGAGAAACTTTTTCTGAACATCAGTGTGGAGGATTTCGGTAAGATGAAGGTGGAGATGTTCCCTCAGGATGCCCCACGGAATGTGAAGAATGTTGTCAACTTAGCGATTAAAGGGTTTTACAATGGATTGACATTTCATAGGATTGAGCCCGGATTTGTTGTCCAGGGTGGCGACCCGAAGGGCGATGGCACCGGTGGTCCGGGTTACACTGTGCCGGCGGAGATAAAGCGCAAGCACGAGAAGGGGTCAATGGCGATGGCGCGCCTGCCGGACCAGGTCAACCCCAACAAGGAGTCTTCGGGTAGTCAGTTCTACTTCTGCCTCCAGCCGCTACCGCAACTTGACGGTAAATACACCGTAATCGGGAAAATTGTTGAAGGGATGGATGTCCTTGAGAAACTGGGGCAGGCAAAACCACCGGTAAAGATAAGATATATAATCGCTTCTACTCAGTAGCCTTTTTAAGGACGGCAATAAGGCTGAAGGAATTCTGGTTATAACTTTCTGGCTCTGTCGTGACAAACTGGATGTCTTCTAAGCAGGAGAGGGGATAGGAGCCCATCTTGGAGGATAAGGGGTTGAAGAACCGGTAAAATAGATTTGCCACTCTCTTCTTTGTAACCTCAAGACCGGAATTGCGCCGGCTCATCATTTCGAGAATCCCGACCAGCCGGTTGAATAGATAGCCGCCCCAATTTTCACTGTGCACCGCCTTCTTAGTGATTTCAGGTGATACCAACCGATAGACTTGAAAGGTCGCAAAAGGATTGTTCTCGTGAGAGGATAGGAAATCTCGCAGTTTCTCATAAGAATACTCAACCCGATGGTGGATATAACCGGAGAAGGGTCTTTTAAAAGGCGAGCGGTCAAGGGTGCTTATGACCACTATTCCGCCGGGTTTAAGACCGTGGTGGAGCCGGTAAAGTAAACTGGTCGCATCTTCGGGTAGCAGGTGTTCAAGCACCTCCAAGAACATTACCCCATCAAACTCCTTAAGGAGATTTGCCGAAATATCTCTGGCGTTCAAGCACTCGAATCGCAGAGCGGACCCTGACTGTTTCTGCCAGATTGACCGGGCGTATTCAATCATCTGGGAGGAATAATCGGTAGCAAGGAGACTATAGCCCTCGGGCAATAGTCGGGCAAAGGCACTGGATAGAAGACCGCTGCCGCAGCCCAATTCCAGAATCCGCCGGCCGCTTTTTTCCGAGATAAAGATTGAGAGCGCTGCCGCATAATTGGCACAATGGTGCAACAGGAGATGGCGGTTAAATTGCTGTTCAACACCACCACCTTCAAAATTGATAAATTTGCTTCGCCTCTCCCGCCCGGAAACGGGCACGATTCTGTGCAAAGAGTTACTAACCTCCCCCAAAAGTCTTTTTAAGACTTCGGGGAAAACATCTTCCGGCGCCATCTTTCTTTTCATCTTATTGAACTTTATTCTCTGGTCAACACCCCGTGTTCAATTCAAGGAGAAACTCTAAATCCGAAATCCTAAATTCTAAACAAATTCAAAACTCCAATGTTCTAAATCCAAAATGTTTTGATAATTGGGACCCCTCGCCCCGTCATTCCGACCGAAGTGCCCGATTCGGGTCTGGTCGCTCGGGGCAGGCCTTTCTGTGGGCTCGGGGCAGGCTTTGGTATTAGAAATTGTTTAGGATTTAGTGCTTTAAAATTAGGATTTATTGGCGTCGGCTCGGGGCAGGCTAGAGCAAAGCTATCCCATCACCTTAGGGGCAATTTATGAATTACCCTACTAGCGGGGGAAAAATAAAATAGTGGCTAGTTGACAGATTGGGTAAGGGGAGATAATATAGAGAAGAAGAAAAGGAGTGGACGATGGCAAAAATAATAAATCTGTTTTTAATGCTTGGGGCGGCGATGGCGACCGCAACCGCCCAGGTTACATTTACCAGGCGCACGCCTGCGGAACTGGGCATTGACACCATATTCAGTTCGGCGAGCAATTCGTTCGTTGACTATAACCAGGATGGCTTTTTGGACTTCTTTTCCAATGTCGTCTACTTAAATGATGGCACCGGGGCGCATTTTATCCGGCTGGATTCAACCCGAATTTTTGAAAGTGAACTGGTTGACTGGGCAGACTTTAATGGTGATGGCTACCCGGATATGGTTACCAACCGGAGATTTGGTGGGAACACCTATGATACCAATTTCGTATTAATATACAAAAATGAGGGTCCGCCCTTCTGGACCTTGCGGAATGTTTCCGAGTCATTGGGTCTGGGCAGACTGGATACAATTTTTGACCGCGACCTGGTTGACCCGGCCTGGTTTGATTGCAATGGTGATGGCTTCTTGGACTTCTTCCTCACAAGTTATGAGTGGCCCCCCAATTCGGCTCAGGGCAAGCCGGACTATCTTTTTCTTTTTAGTAATGGCGGTGAGTTCATTGATTATTCTGATATTTCCGGTGTTTCTATTCCCTGGTACTGTTCCCGCGGGGTCAGTCTTTTTGACTTTGATGAGGACGGTGATGTGGATGTGTTTGTTTCGGTTTACCGGCTTTTGCCCAACCTTTTATGGCAGAACAATGGTGAGGGGATTTTCATTGATGTGGCGGAGGAAAAGGGTGTCCAGGGGCTTTATATCGGCGGCTACTACGGGCACAACATCGGTGCCGCGATAGCCGACTACAATAATGACGGGCATCTGGACATATTTACGCCGATTACCCATCATCCGGGCTATCCCGGCGATTCCACCGGACATCTCTGGATAAATAACGGACCACCGAACTGGGATTTCACCTGCCACTTTCAAGGCTCAGGAATGAAGAACACCGAAATTGGTTCCAGCCCCTCCTGCGGTGATTTTGATAATGATGGTGATGTTGACCTGTTCTGGACCAACCTTTATGGTGCCCCGCGCCCGGATTTTTACCTTTACCGCAACGAGGGCAACTGTCACTTCACCGATGTTAGCGATTCGTTGGGATTGGGTCCAAGGCAGTGCGTCAGTTATGGCATCTGGGTGGACTTTAATAACGATGGCGCTTTGGATTTGTTCTGGGCGCGTTCTGACGGTTCTACCACTTACTACGAATTCTGGGTCAACTCCGGCAACTCCAATCACTGGCTGGAACTGGATTTGAAAGGTGATTATCCGAATACCTCGGCAATCGGCGCAAGGATAGATGTCTGGGCTGATAGTTTACGGGTAACTAGGGAGGTGCTGCACAATCAGGGTGGGCACTACGGCTCACTTTTCGTTCCCCGCCAACACTTTGGGCTGGGTCAGCACTCAGCGATTGACTCGGTGGTAATCCGCTGGCCCGACGGCAGCCGCACCGTTACCCAGGTTCCGATTGATACGATTATAACCATCTTCCAGAGCCCGCCTGGTGTTCAGGAAAAGAGTCAGGGAATGAAGCCCAAGAATGGGAGGATGGTGATTAAAGGGCAGGATATTGAACTGTCAATATCCGGGAGTTGCGCAATAATTGTTGATGGGCTGGGTAGAATCCAAAAGCGTCTTTTACCCGAGCGTAATGGTCAGGCATCTTGGTGTCCGAAAAAAAGTGGCGTCTATTTTGTCGTCAATCAAAAGGGACGAACGGAGAAGGTGATAGTGCCATAGGCTGAGCGATTTAACACTCTAACCTAACAGCCGCTCGTAAAAGTCAACCCGCCCGACACCAAAGGGGAACTTTGCTACCCTTTGATAGGAGCGGTCGGGCAGGTGCCGAATCAACATCATACTATCAATCACCCCAACAGTTCGGCCAATTTTTTTTGCCTCCTTCAGCACCGTGCCCCAGTCTTTTCCTTTCGGAATCCGGCAGACGATTAGATTAACCTTCTCTTCTTTTGTCTCCGGTAAAAGCGACAACGGCTCAGCACCGGTGATATTTCGGGAGAGTTGAACGAGCGCCTCGGCACCTTCGGTAATCTCTAAGATAAGGAGTTCATCCTGCCGGCGCCAGCCTTCCCCGGCAATGGCAATCGGACTGAGTTTTTTTCTTGTCCGACTGATTGAATCAATTACCGAGAGGACCTCACCCAGTTCTGCTGGAGTCCAGGGAGAAACAATCGGAATATGGGGCTCTATCTGAGAAATTTCCGGCACAAATTTTTCCCGAAGTTCCAGTATCTCCTTCTCTTTGCTCAGTTTCGGAAAGGCGATGACACTTAACTGGGCTGATTTCATCACCTCACCACCCTTGGGCGTAATCACAAGAGGGTATTTGATTAAGGAGAAAAAGATTGCCAATGTTGACACTGGTAAGATGACGCTTGGCTACTGTATAACAAGCCTCAACCTGCTCTTTAGGAGTAACAGGTAAATCCTTCATAAAAAAGTCAGGGTGGAAAATCAATAGGGAGTAAGGAATCTCTTTGCTTAAAGAGGCGATAAATTCGGCAATCTTTTCAACCTCCACCTCATCCACATAGCCGGGGACGAGTAAAGTTGTGGCGGTGAGAACCGGCTCCTTTCTTTTAAAGAAAAACTCCTTCGCCACCAGGGCAAAATTTTCATAAGCCTTCCGGTTGGCAACCCCGGAGAGTCCGAGACTGACACCTTCATAAAATGCCTTGAGGTCAAACTTTACATTGCCACCGGACTCAAAGGATATTTGTGCCGCCTGAAGGACTAAATTCTCATTGCCGATACCGTTCCACTCCCAGCAGATTCTCACCCTTCTTCTTTTCAAAATCTCTTTTGCCGCATAAAGGGCAAAGGGCAACTGCGGTTCTATTGAACCACCAAAGAAGCATACACAAGAGACCCGCTCGTCAAGCGCCTCATTGATAAAATCTTCTACCGATTTCTCCGGTACCCGGTCTATCTCCTTATGCTGGGGGTTCTGACAGAAAAGGCAGTTGAAGGAACAGCCATAAGCAAAAACGGCAAGATTATAACTTCCTTTATTATCTCTGCTTGCCGGGCAGAACCAGGCGGAGCAGCAGTTGGTTGGAATCGGGTCAAGGTAGGTGTGAATCAGACCTTTATGTAACGATACCCGGCTTTTAAGTTCGCCATTTTTCATCTCCCGCAGTCCACAATACCCTTTCTCTCCTTCGCCAATCTGACACCGATGGTCGCAGAGCCGACAACCCCTGCCATCTTTGCTTTTGGGCGGTTCTACGGGCAAACCGAACCTCTCCCTTACCATTTTATGCGCCTGGTAAATTATTGGTAAACACCTCGCGGGATTTTGCCTGAGACAGTCAACGCACAAACCAAGGACTTTAGCGCCCACCTTTTCCTTATGACAGACTTTACAGACCATCCTTTTTTATTTTACCCCGGTCAACAAAAATGTCCATTCAGAACTGGCGAGAGCATCAGACTCTTTTTATCTTTTTGACTTTTCCCTTTACCAAGAGCGTCGGGGTATTGGACATAAAATTGTTGATATTACCTTTGAGCGATTGGTAGATTTTAAGTGCAGTAAGCGCGCTTTTCTCCTTGTCCTTGATTTCCAGCATCAGGTCAAACTGATAACCGGCAAGTTGAAAAAGAAATTGCCGGAAATGGAAAGGGTTGATGTGTTCCGAATGAGAGCCGAAACGGGAAGAGGGCTTCTGGGAACTGTAATCAACCATCGGCAATCCATCCCTTTTCCGCCAGGTAAGGGCGCATTTTTCAAAGGCGGTTCTTAAATCGTCGCCATTCGGATTCACCTCGTGATGGAATGAGTCAAAAAGGACCGGGATGCCGGTTTCTTTACTAATTTTCAGACAGTCAGAGACATTGTAAAGCCGGTCGTCATTCTCAATCACCAGCCGGCGCTTGATTGCTTCGGGCAGTTTTTCATAGCGCCGGATAAAACGGGCAACGCTTTTGTCTTTATTTCCATAAACACCGCCGATGTGAATCTGCACCTTGGCGTTTGAAGGCAGGCTGAGCAAATCAAGAATCTCGGAATGATATTTCAGTTCACGAACTGAATCCCGGACAACCCTTTCATCAAGCGCATTTAAAAGCACAAACTGGTCAGGATGCATTGAGATGCGCATCTGCGCCCTTTTTATCAGCCTGCCGATAATGCGAAACTCCCTTTGAAACACCTTTTGCCAGGGAAATTTGCAGACCGGATGAGAGGCAAACGGCACCAAATCAGAACTGATGCGAAAGAAAAGCAGGTGGTGTTTTATGTTCCACTCTATCGTTTTTTCCAGGCAGGCGAGGTTGTTGGCTAAGGTCTCTTGGAATCTTTCCGGAGAATAGGAACGGAGACGAAAGGTCTTTGTTCCCCGGCATTCAAGGGAAAGGTTGATACAGGGATAACCGATACGCATCAGCGGTCCCTCCCTTTGCCCGAATCGGCAATGTCTAAGAGTTCAGCAGGATAGGGGTTGAAGAAATACTGTTTGGCAAGATAGGGCTCGTCAAAGCGGACAATATAGGAGCGAATCAGGCTGACCGGCACACTCAGAGGCAGTTTTCCCCGGCGATAACTCTCAATCGTATCAAGGAAAAATGCCTTCTCATTTGCGCTCAGGCGCTGGGAAAAATAACCGAGCGAATGCAAGAGGACATTGATGGCGCTGGTGTATTTTGGCGGGCGGGAAAGGGCTTGGGAAAGCAAAGGCTCATACTCGTTTAAGAGTTCTTTTAGCGGGCGTTTTTGCGGATTGGCAACAATTCTGCCCAGCTCTCGCATTAAAGCCTGATTGTATGCCAGGAGCAAGAGTTTGTGCCGGGCGTGAAAGTCAACCAGCGCGGACATAGTTGGATTTTTCCGCAACGCGCGGAAACGGGCAAGGGCAAAGAGCCGGGAGAGAAAACTTTCGCGGATTAAGAAGTTTTTCAGCCTGCCTTCATCCTCAACCGGCTTAAAAGGGAATTTTGCCATCACCGCATTGCCGAAAAATCCCCGACGGTTTACCGACGGTCGGAGATTACCCTCCTCATTATAGGACTTGACATCTCTGATTCCACAAGAGGGGGAGCGGGATTTTAAGACAAACCCGTCAATCTCCTTCAATTCGTCAAGAAAGGAGCGGACAAAATTGGACATTAGGTCGGTAAGGTCTCTGCCGGTTGCGGGCTGAATCAGGCGCGGCTGGTCAGCGAGATAAATAATCCGAATCGGCTCTCTGGGGACCCCCAGACCAATCGCCATCTCCGGGCACACCGTAATTGGTTCAACGAAACCCTTCAAGTGCTCAACAAACTGGTCGCGGACAATCTCGCCATTATACCGGCAGGGCTCAAAACCGAGACAGCGGGAAAAAAGCACTATTGGTTTATTTCCACTCATAATGCGATGAGTTCAAAAAAGAGGCGTATGATATCCTCGTGGGGAATATAAATAAAAAAACCGGATAGTTTTCTTCTAAGCAAAGAATATAACCTTTTTTTTAAAAGTAATGAGTTAATTGCCGGTGATAATATAGTTCAAGACTTGACCGGTGTCAAAGAGGTCATATCTCTGAAACATTACTATTTATTACCTTCTGCCGGTATTTCGGATAGGTTGTTAAGCACAGAGCAAGACTCTGGCGGGCAAAATGGTACTGAAGAGTTCCTTATGTTCTAAAATCGGTTATTAAATGTTTGTTTTTCTTATAACTGAGACAGAGTTTATTTACCGGGCAATGGTCACATTTTGGGGTTTCGTGATTGAGACAGTAATTGGTCCCGATATCCATCAAGCCATCATCTAAATCCCCAATTCCATATTCTGTTCCGAGTAA
>JBDRUH010000006.1:0-51126 GCA_039801225.1 Caldifarciminota bacterium | reverse complement strand
CGGCGCCGATAAAGTCTTGATAGGTCTGTAAAGGGTTGGGCATCTGTCCGCCGGTGGAATGGATGTTATAAAGCCAGAGTTCGCCTTCGTCGGAGCGTTCATAGTGCAACGGCAGGACGCGATAAAGTGAGGTATCATTCTTCAAAAACCGCACAACCTCATCCGGTGCGAAGTGCTCCTGAGGTGGTGGCATTGTGCGGATATAGCCTTTATTGTTGTCCCAGAGTTTTAAGGAGATGCCGATGTCCAGTGTCATAAGGAGAGTGACGATGATGTTAAAGAATAGTGGATTGAGACGGTTACGGATAACAAAGAAAACAATCCCTGTTCCGATAAACCAGATAATTACTGAAAATAGAATCCCGGTGGTCAGTGCTGGATAATTGGCTTCAAATTGGGCAAGGCGTGGTCCGGGGGCGAAAATTGAAACAGCAGCATTGCGGGCAGAAAGGAAGAAGAGGAACAAGAGAAATAACACACCACCGGCGTAAAGGAGAAACCGGAACCCCTTCCTCGTTTCTGCGGGCTCAGAGGAGGTGAGGAGGTAATTGATGCCGTAGCCACTAAGCGCGGAAATGGAAAAGCCAGCGATGAAGAAAATCATTCCTGGTCCGCGAAACTTATTCAATCCGGGTAGAAGATAATAAGGGATGCGGTAAAAAGGGGTATTACCGCCCCATGCCATTAAGAGAGCGATGATGAAGGTAAAAAAGAAAAATTTAACTTCAGGCTTTCTCCAGGAACGGCAGAGGGCGATTAAGGCAAAAAGTAAGGGAAGGATGCCGAGGTATTCACTGTGAAGTTTAAACGGGTTTTTACTCCAGTAGTTCCAGAGACCGCCGGAGAAATTAGGGGTTAATAGGTCAAAGGTTTCGGCTATGGGCATTGACCAGGAAGTGGCAAATTCATAGCCCCGTTCGGCACCGCGCGCACCATAGGGCAAATTGCCATAGATTGGCAGATACTGGATGGCGGCAAGAGCGCCAGCAAATATTATCGTTAAAACAAAATAACCAATGAGGCTTGCCCCGCGCGACCAGAAAGGGATTCCTCGGCGGGTTCGGAATGACGGAGCCGAGGGGGTCAAAGCGGATTGGGCTTTCTTTTCCTCTTTGATGGTGCGAATTAAATTGAACAAAAACCAGGCGGCAAGGATGAGGCCGGTATAATAAACCTTCTGAATGTGTCCGGAAAGGAGCTGGAGGGCAAGAATCATTCCTGTTAAAGCAAACCAGATGATTTGGCGCCGATTCATCCCCCGGGTGAGGAAAAAAATTGCCAGAGGCATCAAGGAGGTGCCAATGAGTCTACCGTCATGCCCGGCATAGGCTAAAGTCAATATACTGCCCGAGAACATATAGGCAACTCCAGCAAGGAAGGCGGAGATGGTATTTAGTTTGAGTTCTTTTAAGAAAAAGTAAGTTCCTAAACCGGCAAGGCAGGTCTGAAGGTAAAAGGTCCACGACCAGACGATGTGAACCGGTAGAAAGAGACGGAGAAAAATTGTTGGATAGAATAAATCGCCGTAGAAGGCAGCAACTGTTGGCTGACCACAAAGGATTTGCGGTTGCCAGAAGGCGATGGTTAGATGTTTGCGGATGTAATCAGCCATAAACTGGTGTGCCGCATAACCACCGGCGCCAATAAAATCGGTGCCAAACATCATTGCACCGCTAAATAGGAGTCGCCCGTAGAAAAACAATGGAAGTATAAACAAAGCGATTATTGAGTAACGATGTAAATTTTCTTCCCGAATCGGGACCGGTGGCTTGGGTTTTGGTTTTACTGGTCTGGGACGGTGTTTTTTTGCCATAGGTTACCCCTTAGTAATCAAAGTTTCACTCCGGCGATGGCGCAAAACCGGTAAAAAGAATAGCGCCATTGTTAGTTCTGCGGTGCTCATCCAGACTCTGGTAATCAACGCTGATATGATAGCAATTGTTTGCGGTAATACCAGTTTGAGTATATAGGTATAAATTCCTTCCCGGACGCCAAGTCCAGCAGGGGCAATCAGAATGATAAATCCTAAAATCCAGGAGATGGAATAACCACCCAAAAGAATTGGCAGACGGGCAAGGGGCAGAGGATAGAATGAGTTGATGAGGAGAAAACAGCCCAGCCCCTGGAAAAACCAGTCTAAGACATAAACACTAAGAATTAAGAGGAGGCGCGGGTAAGAGAGGTTAAGTTTAAATACGGGTTGATGGAAAAGTTTTAAGAGGGGTTTTAATAGCCGATTAAGGAGAGGCGGATAGGTGATAATAAGGGTAAGCGGTGCCAGAAGGAAGGCATAATAGATTTCTTTGGGCACAACCGAGCGGGGCAAAAGGATAATGGCAATGGCGAAGAGAAAGATTGCGGCCAGAAGGAGAAAGCCAGTTTCAATCACCACGCTGGTTAAACTTTTCGCCTCAGAAACGCCATTTTGTTTTACAAAAGACATTCTGCCCAAAGTAAACCAGACCTTGCCCGGGGCGTATTTTCCCAACTGGGTTACTGTGAGGATGCTCATCGCTCGGATAAATGAAATTTTTTCGCCCAGTCCGGCAATTATCAGTTTCCAGGCGATAGCGCCGAGGGGAAAGTGGCATAAGAAGAGAATTATATAGGAGAGGAAAAGGAGCCAGATGTTGAAGCGGAGTTGGGTAAAGGGAATTTGGCGCCAGTCGCGAATCAGCCGGCTGATGAGAAAATAGAAGGAGAGAATAACAACTATTGTGCCCAGGGTGTAGCGTAGCCATTTGAGGTTTTTTCGCTTCCCTGTCTCTGGTCTCGGCGCTTCCCTCACGAGGTTCTCTGGCTGCATTGGGCTATGAATGGAAGAGGAGTTCTTGATAAAGATTGAAAAGCCGTGCAATTATTGGATTCCAAGAGTAGTTTGCCTGAATGTGTTCAAAAGCATTCTGACTTAGTAGAGATGCCAGTTCCGGTTCTTCAATAAGCCTTTTAATTGCCTTTGCTATCGCCCCACTGTCTCCGGGCGGCACAGTTAGACCGGTCTTTTCGTTTATCACCAAGTCGGTAATACCACCGACCGCCGATGCAACAACCGGCTTTTTATAGTTCATTGCTTCAATTATGACAACTCCCAGACCTTCGGTGTCGCCCTTGGAGTCAATTACTGCTGGTAACACAAACACATCGCAGGTTTGATAGTGGTGACGCAGTTCATCGGTTGAGACCTGACCGTGAAAAATAACTTTATCTTCTAGGGCTAATTGCTTGGTGAGTTTTTGGAGAAGAGGCAGTTCTGGTCCTTGCCCGACGATGTGGAGTTCCACTTTTTTCTCTCGGGCGAGAATTGCGGTTGCCTCAATTAGGTATTTTACCCCTTTCCTTTCTACCAATCTGCCAACAAAAAGGATTTTCTTTGTCGCTTCGGCTTTCGGTCCTTGCCCCTCGGCTCCGCCCTGCCGATTGAGCCAACCGCTATTGGAGGAATCCATTCGCTCCGAGCAAAGGTTTTGGGTATTTGGTATTGTGAATCCAGCACCAAAAGGGATGATATCAACCGGGCGGTGAAAAATTTCCTGAATCGCCTTAACGGTGTGATTGGAGTTGGCGGTGATTCTATTGGCTCGGGCAATTGACCAGCGGAGAAAGGGACGCAGGAATTTGTATCGGTGTTTCACCGCCATCAGTTCGGCGCCATGGAAACTGATAACCGTCGGTGCCTTGCAGACCCGGCTGGCAACATAGCCAAAGAGAAAATGGGGGAGGGGCCAGTGGATGTGGATGATATCAAACCTATTCCTGCGGCAGAAGCGCCAGATGGCAAAAGTTCCAAAGAGAAGATAACAGGCGGCGAGAATTTTGTTTAAAAATCCCTTTTGCACCCGGTCAATTGCGGTCTCTTCGTGGGTAAGTCTTTCCCAGCGGGCAAAGAAGTAGCGGAATCTTTTAACTGGCGTACCAAAGATAATCTGGTCGTTTAGACCAGCATAAGATGAGGTGAATACGGTAATAGTAACCCCGACATTTTGGAGACGACGGATGGTTTCAACCAACCACGGGGTGATTATGTCATTTTCGTTTCTGGGGTATGCGGTGGTAATATATAGAACCTTCATTCACCCTGTTCACCCCATATATTGGGGCGACACATACCACCCTTACTTCAAATAGGAGATATCGTGCATCAAACGCGACTTGAGACGGCTGGCGGTATTAGGATGGATTATCCGCCGCTTTGCCGTTCGGTCTATTACCGATTGGGCGGTGACAAAGGCTTTTAAAGCCTCTTCTTTCGTCTTTGCGGCACGGACGCTCTTTACCGCCTTTTTCAGAGCGGTTCGCCATATCCTATTGCGTAGCCGCCGGCGCTGATTCTTTCTTATCTGCCTCAGAACAGAAATGCTTCTTTTTGCCAATATTCCTCCGTTTAATAGCGAATAGTGCCGGGACACAGAATCGAACTGTGGACACCAGGATTTTCAGTCCTGTGCTCTACCAACTGAGCTATCCCGGCCTAGGAAATAAATTTTAAAGAAGTAAAGTTTGATGTCAAATTCTATTAACCCGTCGGAGGATGATGCCGATTATTATTAAAAAAGGGTAAAAGAGGAGCACAAGGTCGCCAAATTGGCGATAGGGAGTTGAATTTAAGGGCTCAGGAACGGTTCCGGTAAGAACTTCCTCAATGAATAGCCCAGTCTTTTTGATAACCCGTCCATAAGGGTCAACAATAAATGAGATGCCGTTATTGGCACTGCGCACCATCGGCACGCCATTTTCCACCGCGCGCATAATTGCCAGTTCGGCATGCTGATAGGCACCGGGTAATTTACCAAACCAGCCGTCATTGGTGACTACCACAAAAAGTTGCGAGCCCCGGCGGGCAAACTCCCGGGCAAGGTCAGGAAATATTGCCTCAAAGCAGATCAGCCCAGAAATCTTACCTATTCGGGAGTTAAAAACGGTCCATTGCCAGCCGCGGTCCCAGTTGCCCATATCAGCGGTGCCGATCAACCGGCGAATGAGCGGTAGTTCGTCGGCGTAGGGGATTTTTTCGGAAAATGGCACCAGTCGCAACTTGTAATACCTTTCGGTGATTGAGTCCCTTTCTGGAGATATTAAGACGGCGCCGTTGTGCCAGGTGCGATGTTCGTCGTCATAAATCGGGGAACCGGTAAAGATTTCTATATTAAGTGACTCGGCGAGATGGTGAAGTGCCGGTCCCATTGTTGTTGAGTGGGTAATATCAACTAAGGTTGCGGTCTCAGGATAAATAACCATTTTGGGTTTTGACTTTGCCGCCTTCTTTGTCAGCCGGATGAGGTCGGACTGGATTTTTTCTTTAGAACTCCAGTCGCCTTTGTCCAGGGGCGAGACATTGGGCTGGAGGATTGCTACCTCAAACCACGGTTTTGTTGGTCGCTGGTGGAATATGGCATAACCAATTGGAATGAGAAATGCAATTATAATGCCGATAAAATAGGGGAGAGGTTGCCGCCACTTTCCCCGGGATTTTATTACTTCGGCACCGAATTTATACAAGAGGAGGTTGATGAGAACAATCCAGGCGGAAATGAGATAGACACCGCCTATTGCTGCAGTTTGAATAAATGCTGGCCAGGGAGTCATAGTGTAGCCGAGAAGGTCCCAGGGAAAGGCAATCTGAGTTCGGGATTTCAAAAACTCTAAGAGCGGTAAGATGAGTGGCGCAGTCCAGAGCCCGAGTCGGCGGCTAATAAAGGCAAAGATACCGAAATATAGCCCCAGATAGCCAAAAAGGAGCAGGACGCCGATATTCAAAAGTAGTCTGGTGATTGGTTCAACCGGCACAACCAGGAACCACAACCACCAGAGGTGAAAAAGGCTGGCGCAAGTGCCAAATAACCACCCCCAGAAGAATGATTTTGAAGAATGTTCAATAACCCGAAAGAGAGGAATAAGGGCAAAAAAGGCAAAGAAACGGCAGGGAAACGGGGCAAAGGCGAGCGATAAAAGCAAGGCGGCGACGAATAAAATTATTATCTTTATAAGTGGTTTCTGAGTCACTCCGATCTGATTGTTACCTCAGCACGAGTGGTGTTGGAGGAGTAGAAGGCATCGGCGATCTGATTGATGAGCAGGGCATCAGCCATTGATACCTCGGGCGGCTCGTCCCGTAAGAGGGAATCAACCCAGATTTCAATCAGCCGATTATAAGCGGCACGGAGTCCACCGCGCGTTGGCAACTGGGGGGTGATGTTGACCAGCCGGCCATGCATCTCCTTATGGATGGTGAGCGGGTTCAAAAGTGCGGCACCGAGGGTGCCAAACATATTGAAATAGATAAAATCCTTTTCCATTAAAAGGCTCCAGCCCACTTCTACAGTTAAAATTAGGTTATTGTCAAACCTGATCAGGGCAAAGGCGGTGTCCTCGCCGATGGTGTCAGCGCTGTGCTTTCCGGCAACGCCGATTACTGAGATTGGTTTTGAAGGAGCAAAGAGCCAGAGCGCCGAATCCAGTAATGCCGAGCCTAATGTCAGAAACACGCCGCCTCGGCTCCGATATTTTTTCTCGCCCCAATCTGGTGTTGACCATGCCTCTTTACCTCTCAGCCAGCCGCTCTTGCAGTAATACAACCGACCCAGTTCTCCTTCCTCAACAAACCGTTTGACAGTCTGAACATCGGCGCGCAACCTCGTTACCAGACAGGGCATTAACCGCCGGTGGTAGCGTTTGGCGCGTTCCACCACCTCCTGTGCCTCTGAGAAGTTCAGCGCCAGAGGCATCTCACACAAGACATCCTTACCGTATTCCATCGCGGCAATTGCCATTGGTGCGTGAAGGTGAGTGGGGGTAGCAATAACAATCGCATTCACATCCGGGTCTTCCTTCAACCGAGCGAAATCGGTATAGTAGCGTTTGATATTGTGAACGGCACAAAGTTGCCGTAGTTTGCTTATATCGGTGTCGCACAGTGCGATCAGTTCAACAAACGGATTTGCCTTGAGGGCGGGGATGTGGGCAAGTTGGGTCTGTGTGCCGCAACCCACTACCGCAACCCGCAAGCGGCTGTTCATCTAAAAAGAACCCGGCGTCCGGCTATTTTCAGCCTTTCTTCACAGAACAGCCTGACCGCCTCCGGATAAGCCTGGTGTTCCTCTTTGAGAACGCGGGCGGCGAGCGTCTCCGGGGTATCGTCATCCAATACCGGCACGGCACGCTGAACAATTATCGGTCCGCCATCAACATCTTCGGTAACAAAATGGACGGTGCAGCCGGTTATTTTTACCCCAAAGTTAAGTGCTGCCTTGTGCACCTCTATTCCCTGCAAACCGGCAAATGCCGGCAAAAGCGAGGGGTGAATGTTCATAATCTTAAAGGGGAAATGTTGCAGGAAATAGGAAGAGAGAATTCGGTTAAAGCCGGCAAGACAGATCAGTTCAATTTTATAAGGGGCGAGGACTTTTACCACCGCCTCTTCAAACGCCGGGCGGGAAGGGAACTGGCGATGGTTGATTAAGGCGGTGGGAATCTGAAACATTTTTGCCCGAGCAAGAACCGGCGCATCCGGAACATTGGCAATCAGGATTTTAATCGCCGCCGGGAAGTCGGGATTTTCGCTTGCCTTTGCCAGCGCTTCAAAGTTTGTGCCCCGACCTGAAGCCAGGACCGCAATCGGTTTTTTTCTCACAAGAGGATTGTATTTTAATGTCCTTTCTTTGTCAACTATAAATGGCGCAATGGTGTAGAATCAAGGATACCTGGACTACCGGTTCTGGTTCAGAATACAAGTTCGGGCAGATAAAAATTACGGATTTATTTTATTATTTTACCTTCCATACGAACCTGCCGGTATTGTCAATATAACCCCAATTTTCTTCGCCAATCTCCACCTCTGCCAGTCCGTCAAGAAACTCTGAGGCACGGTTAAACTGAGGGGTAATGAGAAAATTGCCAGTTTTATCAATATATCCCCACTTATCGCCAACTCTCACTCCGGCTTGCCCTTCAGAAAATACGCCGACCTCGTCAAACCGGGGTTCAATGACAAAATTGCCACTCTGGTCTATATAGCCCCATTTGTCACCAATGCCGACTCCAGCCAGTCCTTCGGAAAAACCAAAGGCATAATCAAATTTTGGCTCAATAACAAACTTACCCGTCCGGTCAATATACCCCCACTTGCCACCAACCGTTACCAGCGCCAGACCTTGAGAAAAGCCATAGACCTCATCAAACTGGGGCTCAATCACAAAATTACCTTCTCTGTCAATAAATCCATACTTCTCCTCAATACCTGCCTGGGCTAATCCCTCAGAAAAACCCGAAGCAAAATCAAATTTGGGCTCAATAATAAAATTACCGGATTGGTCAATAAACCCATACTTACCGCTGATGCCGGCTAATGCCAGCCCTTCGGAAAAATCACCCGCGACATCAAACTGCGGCTTGATGATGAACTTACCGGCGCGGTCAATATAACCATACTTACCCTTAACCTGAACTGCTGCCACCCCTTGAGAAAAACCGGAACCGCCATCAAACTGGGGTTTAATAACAACCTTCCCTTTCCGGTCAATATAGCCACACTTGCCACCAACCTTCACCAGTGCCATTTCCTCAGAAAAATCGGCTGCCAATTCAAATTGGGGCTGGATCACCACCTTGCCCGTTCTATCAATATAGCCCCACTTTCCGGCAACAACTATCGTATAAAGCCGTCCGCTTTCAACAACTTCTGACTCGGAAGTGGTGGTAGCCTTTGTCTGACCGTAGATACCACCAAAAAGAAAAGTGAGAAACAGACAGAAAATAATTGTTCTTTTCATTGACTGCTCCTTTTTTGGCGACATTTTATTAAAATGGGATAAGAGGTCAACTAATGGTTGGCGATGATATTTTTGATAAGGTAAAGCGGAGATTGACAATTAGGGAGGGCAAGAATATAATCGGCTGTGTTTTATTTCGGGTGGACGAACTCTCCGGAGTGGTTATGTTTGCCCAATTTTAGAAGAAGACATAGTAATCAATGAGCATTACTCGCTATAGACCTTATATTATCTTCTGCCCTCTTGCGTTCCTTGTTGCTTGTGCCCCAAAAGTTACTAAACCGGCGAGCCAGACGGTTACGGTCTTTGTCTCCGGGGATTTGCCATTTTTAGAACTGCCCCAGTTGGCACAGGTTGTCTCGGAAAGAAAAGAAAACTTTCCCGTTTTATGGCTGATGAGTGGCGAGGTTTTTGCCGATGATGTAACCCTGGCCCTTGGTGATGGCGAGACAGAGGCTAAAGCGCTATATCGCGCCGGGGTTGATGCGGTTCTTTTTACCCCGGACTGGCTGAAATTGGGTCTTTCCCGAGCAAAAAGGCTAATTGACCAGACACATTTCCGGGTTCTCTCTGCCAACATCAATGACACCCTTGACCTACCAATCGCCCATCCCTGGATGAGAAAACTCCTAACAGGGGTCAATTTTGGAATTACCGGTCTTTTTTTGGACTCAAATGACCTATTTTTAAAATTGAACTGTGTTCACTTTGTCCCGCCGGATTATGCCGGGAAAAGGACGCTCACTTTATTAAAAAGTAAGGCTGATATCTCCTTTCTTCTTTTGCCGCCGGGTGAATCCATTTTTGTGCCCGGTTTTGACCTTATTTTAAGACCAGAAGAAAAGGGGACAACCCGTTACGATATCACCCTTATAGAGGGTCGGGTGCAGGATGTGGTCAAAAGACAAATTTCCCTTGCCGGGATAGAACCAAAACCCGAGGTTTTAAAAGTAATTGATTCGCTAAAAAATGTCCTGGACTCCTTAAGTTCAATTCCGGTGGTTGACTCACGAGTAAAAATTCCTCCATCAGTTCTGACTAAGCGGGTGATTGAAGGCATTTTAAAGGAAAATGTCGCGGACCTGTTTCTTTATGACAGCACCGATTTCATTCCAGAGACGCTTTTACCCGGGACCATTACCCGCGGTCAAATCATAACTGCCTTTTCCGACCCAGGCAAACTGGTGATTTTTGACCTTGATGGTGAAGAGATTAAGCGGCTCAGGAATCGGGCTGGTGTAAAAGTGCTGGTGAGGTCAGGTCTGCCATCGGGCAGATTACCGGAACAAAGGGTTTATTCGGTGGCGACAACTGGGCGTTTTCTCAAAAAACATCCAGAAATTCCTGTCAACCGGCTGGAACTCTCGGAGAAGCGGTTATGGGAATATGCCGTTGACATCCTCCAGGCACAGGGGAAGAGATGAACAGTTTAGTTTTCCGATTCAAGAGCGGCAGGTTCATCTGGACCGTTTTAGTAACCGCCTATTTCCTAATCTTCTTTACCAACTTCTTCTCTGATACCATCCCTGACCGCCTCGTTATTCCATTAATATTTTCCTACTCATTTGTCCTCTGGCTTGCTGTGGAGTATTACTTCGGCTCACCATTTTTCCAGTCGGGAATTGTTGAACCATCACCAATATGGCGGGCTTTCTTCGCCTTCTTTGTCTATCCCTATCTTGGCTATCTTGGGGCGGACTTCATCTGGTGGCACTGGACCCAATTGCCGGTTCCCAATTACATCTCTGGCATCCTTGGTCTTTTGATATTTGGCTTTGGTGTTTATCTGCGTCTGGCAACACTCTTTTCCTTTTTGCGGATAATCCAGATAAAACCAGGCTCGGACCAGGTCCTGATTCCGGCAAAAAAGTTTTTCAACCTGAAATGGCAGCGTTTTTGCCGGCAGCCAAGATACCTGGCAACCTTGATTCAACTAATTGGTGCAGCATTTGCCTTCAACTCCTATGGCGGTTTAATTTTGACACTAATTATAGGATTTCCCTCAATTCTAATTCAGGCGCGTTATGAAGAAGGTCTTTTGAAACTGCAACTGAAAGCCGATTATGAAGAGTATTCCCATTCGGTCCCGCTTTTAATCCCGAAAAAGGTTCTAAAGAACCGTTAAACCTTAGCCCAGAACCCAAAGCGGCACAGGGGCGTGCCCCGGGCTTGCCCCTTTCTTACCGGCTTATATTTATAACACATTGATAAATCAGAAGATAATTTATTTAAAGTAGAAATTCTATATGTGCATAATTGTGCACATATCCTTAAATCAAAAAATCAGCCGTTAATTTTTCTATAATTTGGGGTCTTAATGGTCAGAGAGAAAAGAAAATCAAACCAAAGGAGGACAAAATGGCTGATATTGTAAGAAGGTTAGAAAGATGGCGGGTAAAGACCGACCCGGATAAGGTGTGCGAAAGGCTAAAAGAGTTGCGTCCCTCAATGGAGCGCAGGCAGGAGATGCAGCAACTCCTTTTAGTTGAGATTGAGACCAAGGCAAAGCAGGTTCTGGACTCGGCAAATATTCCGACGATGCTTTATCCCTTTTATCTCAACTTTGCAAGGGAAATATATTCCCGGCGGTTACGCTTTTCCGGTCCATCACTTGCCCGCGAGATTGGGATTCTCTTAGAAAAGTGGGTAATGCGCACCCTTGACCGTGAGGTCTTAAAGCGGATTCGGGACGAGGCGCTCTCAGTCCCAGAACCAGCGCCGTAAATTTAGACATTTGACCTGAAAGGTCGTTTTGATAATATTTTAATCAGGTTAGATGAAAGGAGATAGTTTATGAAGTTTATAATCACGATGTTCCGGGATGAGGATGGGATGGTTATTGCTGAGTGCCCGGCAATTCCTGGGTGTGTTAGTCAGGGGAAGACCGAAGAGGAGGCAGAGCACAACATTCTTGAGGCAATCCGCGCCTGTCTTGAGGTTCGGGCTGAAAAGGGAATGCCCTTGACCGTTTCGGTGCGACAGGTTGAAGTTACAGTTTAATGGCACAGATTCCGCTGCTACGTCCGGCAGAAGTTGTCAGAGCGTTTGGGCTGGGAGGTTGCCCGCAGGCGTGGCAGTCATATCATAATGACCAAGCAAGGACATATCGCCACCCTTTCAATTCCTGACCACCCGCAGGTTGCGCGTGGCACTTTGCGGGCTTTGATTGCACGGGCTGGTATCACAGTTGACGAATTTCTTTCGGCACCCCAGCGGTAATATATTTTTCCATTCTTGCCCATCCTTCACTTGACAGTGTTTTTTTCGGAAGTATGATATTTATACAAGGTATGGTTGAATTATCTCTGACCGCCAGCGGTCAAGTTCATCTAATACAACATAAAAGGTTTGTGCCTTACGGCACTCACCCAAACCCGCCCTCGGCAACTTCTTTTATACTGGAATCGTTAGGCGAAATTTTGAGGGTGAAAAAAGATGAAAATTAAAATCGCCAATCTTACTGAAGAAAATTTAATAGATGCCCCAGAATGGGATAGCCACCCGTTTAGTTGCAAGTATTGTATCTACTGGGAATTTCCCGAAGAATGCATAGATCCAGCCAAAGAGAAAAAGGAGGATATGTTAAAAAAGAAGTTGAGTTGGTTGCAGAATACAAGTAAAATATTCGGCAACTGTGGTAAGATAGTCTATGTAGATGGAAAACCTGCTGGTTATGCCCAATATGCCCCTCCAAAACTTCTCCCAAACTCAGCGTCTTACCCATCACTACCAAGTGATGATGCCGTATTGATTTCGTGTTTGTTTATTCCTCAGAAGGGGTTGAGAAGGCACGGCGTGGGCAGCCAGATTCTCCAAAGTATAATTGATGATTTAAGGAAAAGAAAAGTAAAAGCACTTGAAACTTTTGCCAGAAAAGGCAAAGCAGACAATCCATCTGGACCTATGGAGTTTTACTTGAGAAATGGTTTTAAGATATACAAGGACGACAAGGAGTTTCCTCTTATGAGGTTGGAACTATGAATGTGATTATTTTAATAGGAGGTAATTAAAGATGGCGTTTAAGGTTTTGTTCATTGCCCATTCTCCTGATGCCGAGCCAGAGCGGCATCGGTGTGTTATTGAGACGCCCAAGTGCTATAAACTGTTTGTGGTGGTGGTGAAAAATCAAAGGGAGGCACTTGAGGTGAGTAAGAGGTATGTGCAGGAGGAGGGGGTTCAGTCAATCCTGCTCTGTCCGGGATTTACCCATAAGGATATTGCCGAGATTGGGGAGGCGGTTGGTGAGAATGTCGGAATTTCTGTCGCCCGGGGCGATGGTCCGAGTAACCGGATAGCAATGGAGGTGATGAGAAAAGAAGGCTGGTTTGTCTCAGAAAGATAAACCACGCCCCTTTACCTAACTTTAGACAATAAAAGAGGAAAGAGATGTATGCATCTGGGATTAATTAGCGAAAAACCCGACTGGGCATGGGGGAAGATTCTTTTCTAACAGCGCGCCTAAAACCATCTGGGAAGTAGAATGTGACGCGGGTGAGATATTGAGACAATTACAATTTGATTTAATTGAACACTTAGAAGGCTATTTCAGTTTTCTAATTCGGAATTGTTTTCCGTTTAAGGTTTATTTTTGTCATTGGAAAAGCGTCCACATAGATGGAACTATGAAAAAAGTTTTACTCCGAGATGGTTGCCTTCTCGTTTAATTTCTGTATTGTTAGTGTATGAAACCTAATACGATAAAAAGACTCCGTCATTATTATTATAATAGCCCCGATTTCAAAACGGAGGTCCTGAGAGCCTTAAAGATGTTTTTTGGCAATGTGCCGAGAGGGACAAAAAAAGAATTGACCTTTAAGGACGAAATTGAAGCGTCTCTTTTTAATGAGTGGTTTGTGTATGACTTTAAGTTTAAAAATGGTGCCACTCCGCTGGAGGATTTTTACCAGCGCAATCCCGAGAATCTGGATGATAAAGACCTGGAGGTATATAAAACCCTCCAGGAGAACCGATATAGTTTTTTCAAAGTAGAAAAAAATGTCCTCGGTGAGGGACTGGTCCTGAAGGATATTACGACGGGTAAAGTCTATCAGGTGAGAGAATATGCCGCTACTTTTCACTTGAAGGAAGGGCAGGTTTTTCCGACCCGGGTAGCGAAGGTCATTGACCACTATGAGATGGTCGGTAGTCCCCCTCCAATACCACCAGTGACTTTAAGCCCGCAATTTGAAGCGGAATTGAGAAGAACCAAAAACTGGAGTCCGAAAAAAATATGGCGGATATTTTTAAAGGATATAAAAGAAGACACCTTTTCAGAATTTGAAGAATATCCGACACTCACGGAAGCAGAAGAAAAGATGAACCAGGTATTAGCGAAGCACGGGTTAGGTGATGTGTTGACCGCCGAGTTGATAAAGGAGTGGATATTCAGCAATGAAGAAGAAGGTGTCGGGTTTAATGTTTTAAACCTGATTATCAGCCTTTTGCGGTATGACAAGAAGGATTACATAGATGCCCTTCAGGAAATTACTGATAGTTTTTTGTTGTTGTATACCCTCTGCCCGCAAAAAGCCCTTGGTGGTAAAAGTCCTTATGAGATGCACCGAGACCTGATACTTGAGAAGGGGGTGTTACCCGACCTGAAGTTCTCAATATCAAAGCCTCCCCATTTTTTGTTGTTTAAGAAATTTGAGCGGGTGCATCAGTATGCAAAACAAAACGATTATGAGAAGACTCTTGAGACGATTGACGATATATTTGAGTATATGTTAACCCATAAAATCTGCTGTCCGGAGATATACCGGCTTTATCTCAATAAAGGAGCCTACCATCTTTTCCTAAATGAGGTAGAAGAAGGTGTCCTCTTCCTGGAGATTGCCCAGGAAATTAATCCCTATTACGACTTACCCCAGAAAAATCTGGAGATTGTAAAAAATTCTAATGTCCAACTGGATGAGGAAGTAATTGAAAATGTCAAAAAGGAAGACATTGGTTATAAGTATTATCAGTTTCTCAAGAGCCTAAAGATTAACTTCGCCCAAAAGGTTGAAGATTGAAATCTGTCGGATAACATCTAAAAATCATACTCTTCCCCTAATAATTTACTTAAAGTAAGAATTCTATATCCAGGGCAAAATCAAAATGCAAAAGGCGAAGCGAAAAATGGGTAAATTTTTGCCTTACTAAATTGGTTTTTGGTTTATGGTTCTTGGTTGATAGTTTCTCGAACTACAAACTATAAACTCAAAACTAAGAACTACTCTTCTGCAAAAGTTAATATAACATAGGACATTAGAAATACCGAGGTTTGATAAGGTGGTTGTCCTACATTATTGGTCTTTTATGTAGGGCCCGATTCGGGCTTTTTTATCATCCTAAGCCCTTCTCCTCTTATCATTCCGAGCTTGCCGAGGAATCCCTTCCCTCGCCGTTGGCGCGGTCGGAATGACGGAGCCAATAAGTCTCGGATTACGGAGCGCGAGGGACGGAATGAGGGAAAGCGAGGGGCTGTCAATGATAGGGGGGAAGGGTAAAGGTCTGCCCTTTAGAGTTATTTTTTATCGCCCGGTTTGACTAAAACCAGGAAAAGAGCACCGACTCAGTTAATATGGATTTCTATCTTTGAGTGTTTGGGCTTAAGACCAGGGATGAACTTTGGCACCACCCTTAACGCATCCTTGGGCAGGATTAACCTTTGTCTGAGTTCATTTTCAATAACCCGGCATCGTTCTAACGAGAGCGCCTCCTCTTCAGAATAAACATAGACAATAACCTCTTTTTTAAATCTTTCCTTGATAACATTGGCAATCTCATCCAGACGCCCTAAAGCCTGTTCATTGAGTTGTGCCTCGCCAGTAGAATATATATGGTCGGCAGCAATTGAAGCAACCCATCCATCACCCTGCTGCCAGATAATGGCGTTGATCAGTTGCGGCTCACAGGAGATACGGGTCATATTGCCTTGGGCATCGTAGGCGTTAAAGGTGAAACTGTAAATATCACCGGTAGGAATCGGCTCGCCTTTGTCATTTTTGCCGTCCCAGGTGATTAACGCCGGGGGATGCCCTTTTTGCCCCAGTCTGCGGACCGTCTCGCCCAGGGAATTGGCAATCACCAGTTCCCAATTTGCCACCCGGCTCTCAAAGGAGGGAAGGAAAATTAGGATGTCTCCATAGACAAAACTTCTTTCCACCGGGATTCGTAAAAACGATGAGTGAGTAAACTGTTGTGGAACACTCAAGGAGTCAATGGAATGGAAAAAACCCGGGTCAAGGATATAACTGCTGACCGAGAGCATCTCTTTTATCGGTGCTATTGGATTTATCTCCGGCGCGATGAAAATTTTCTGGTCGGTGATTTTCATCTCCGCCTCGCCGGTAATCAGTTCCTCGCCAATCGTGTGCTGGTTTGGTGGTTTGGTTTTGGGAATACTATCCGGCGATTGACTGAAAATATAAAGAATGATTAATAAACTCATAAGGAAAGTTGGAATATAAATGTTATATCTCCCCACTGGTCCTCTTGCTTTACACCTGCTCCCAGTGGGGCAAACTCCCAGGAACGCACCGCTTCTATTACCACCTGGTCCAGGTCAGGATAACCGGAACTTGAGAGAACCTGCGGGGTGCCTTTTACCTTACCGTTGGGCATTACCCAGATACGGACTGTTACTGTGCCGCTGACGCGTTGTTCCAGTGCCCATTTAGGATAGCGCGGCTTTACTTTAGTGATAATCTCCCGTTGGGAAATCGGTCCGGCAACCTGAAAACTGGTTCCTTTAGTTGCTGGCGTCTGGATGGTTGGTTGAGCCTGAGGAGAAGCCTGGGGTAGCGTTGGCGCGGTTTGAGGTTTTGTCAGTGGTCGGTGTTCTATGGTAAGTTCCGGTTGCAACTGAGTTTGGGGCACACCAGGCACGCCGCGTAAATCTCCAGCGCCGCCTCCCACTGGACCTCTTGCCAATGGAATGGGCTTCTCGGCTAATATTTCCTCGGTTGTTTTGGCAGAGCCCTTTCCGCCAATCTTAATCAGGTCCATTTCGCCCTCGCGGGCAAGTTCGTAACGGTCAAGTTCAATCTTTGCTTGAGAAGCCGAACGCTCCAATTTCGCATTCATATCCAGGGGAGCAACATCTTCCGCCGCGATTCCGGTCGCATATGTCGGATGAGCACCTTCAGAAACTGTTGAACCACCCCCTCCCAAACTCGGCGTCGGGGTCTGGGTAAGCACCTTTGCCACCTCGGGGCGGTAGGTAACATCCATAAAACTTATCTCTTGAATATCAAGACCCAAATCGGTAACAGGACGGGAACGGGAAAGAAGCAAAAGACCGCCAAGATGAAGCAAAGCAGAAATTAAAAGGGTGATTTCAAATGTTCGGAAGCGTCGCTCAGTATACATAGATTTTAACCACCCGGGTTTATTCTCTTGGTTGCGCAGGCGATACGCCGGGCACCCGCTTGCCGGGCACAGGCAAGAATATCCAGAACCGCTGAGTGGAGGCATTCCTTGTCCGCCCGGACAACCACCAATACATACGGGTCTCGGGTAATCTCTTTAATGAGCCGTTCTCTTAGTTCATCAAGCCCTTCAACCGGCTGGTCGTTAAAGTAGAGATTGCCCTGAGCGGTGTAGGTAATTGTCACATCCTCCTCGGTTTTCCGTTCTGCGGTATGAGTCTGGGGAACATCAACTGGGGTGGCGTTATGGGTCAATACCAAGGGCGCAATCATCATCATAATCAGAACCACAATCAAACCGACACACGCCATCGGCAATATATTGATATTGGGTGCCTCTTTAATCATTGTGCCTTTCTGGTCCGGAGCAAAGCCAGATCCGCCGCCCCGCTCTGTTTGGCTAAATCAAGCACCTTCATCACCCGGTCATATTTTACCAGGTCTTCGGTTGACACTATCACCCGGCGCTCAACACTGCGCTGGAGAAGTCGGGGGAGTAGTTCTGATAAGTTGTCATAGGAAACCTGGGCTTCATTCAAGAGGATTTTCCCATCGTTGGTGAGAAAAATGTTCACCTTGATATCTGAAACCGGCTCATTTTCTCTTGCCCGGGTAGCCCCGGGTGCCGAGACAAAAATGCCCGTCTCAAAAAACAAAGGCATTGAGACAATAAAGGCAATCACCAATGACAGGGCAATATCTACCAGTGAGTTCAGAATTAACCCGGGGTTAGAGCGGGGTTCGTGGACTCTGCGGCGCATCAGAACTTCCAGGTGGTATCCTCTGCCTCTCTCTGGCTCTCGGCGATAGGCGCTTGGCGCTCTCCGGTTTGGGCTTTAAACCGCTCCAATGTAACAATCAGCCTTTCCGCGGTGCTCTCCAAAGTCATCGTCAGGTCTGCCGCCTTTTTGGAAAAGTAATTATAAAAAAAGAGGACCGGGATGCCAATAAACAGACCAAAAGCGGTGGTGAAAAGCGCTTCGGCAATACCTTTGGATACTACCGCCGGTCCACCAGAACCGGTGGCGGCGATATTACCGAACGCACCGATTAACCCGGTAACCGTTCCCAAGAGTCCCAGCAGGGTTGCCGCATTAGCCAAAGTCCCCATACCGCCAAGCAGCCGCTCGTAGCGGATTCTTTCTTCTAAGATGAGGCTGTAAAGTAAGTCCGACATTTCATCGCCGCTGAGCGAAATATTATCAAGGGCAACAGTAAAGAGCCTTCCTAAAGGATTTTTCTGATTGCGACTCCATTCTAATGCCTCTTCCACACCCGAAAGAGAAAGAATTCGCCGCAGTTCAAGTAGCCCTTTACTTGGGTTAAAGCGATTGCGGGTAAAATACCAGAACCTTTCCAGGATTAATGCCAGCGCCACAATTGAGGCGATGAGTAAAATTACCATCACCAGACTATGACGGAAAATGTCGATTATACTCTGTCCCATTATCATTTCTTTTCTCCTCCTTCTTTTTTGGGTTTTGACGGTGCATTTTCCCCTTCATCAGGTGGTGGGGAAGAAACCGGTTTCTCACCTGCAGAGGTAGTTGACGTCTTCTCTTCTGAAGTTTCTTCTATTTCTCCCAGGCCAATCCGTTTGCGGCATATCTCAGCGTTCTTTCGAGCACTTTCTTTGAACTCCGATTCACCGAAGGAGTCCACTACAGTTTGGAACGCCTGGAGAGCCATTCGGTAATCGGCGTTATTGAAATAGGCAACTCCGAGATTGAAGAATGCCCCGGCGCGCTGGGGATGATCAGGAAAATAGTTAAGGAACTTCTGATAGGCACTGGTGGCATCGGTCCAGCGTTTGAGTTGGGTATAAGCCTCGGCGGTTAAAAGCTGCGCTTCAGCGGCAATCGCCGAGTTGGGGAAATTCACCACCACCTTCTGCAACTCCTCAATTGCCTCAAGGAATCTTTCTTCGTCATATAACTTTTTGCCTCTGGTGTAGTAGCCCTCGGCCGCTATCTCGGAATGAGGAAACCGGGTGAGGAATTCTTGCATCAAACTGGAGTCCTCTTTACCGGCAAAGTAGTAACTCATCTCCAGGCTTTTTCGCACTCCTGCTGCCTGCGGGTCAGAGGGATAAAGGTCCAAAAACTTCTGATACTCCAGAATGGCATCAAGGTATCTTTTTCGGTTGTAATAAGACTGGGCGATAAGCGCCTGTGCTGATGGGGCAAATTGGGAATAGGGATAGCGTTCCAGGACGAATTTGAAAGCGGCGATCGCCTTATCATATTCTAACGCTTTGAAGTAGGTATCCCCGGTCCGGAAAGCCGCCTCGGCAACCTTGGCACCACTTCCCGGGAACTTATTCATCAAATCTGTCCAAGCATCCACCGCCTGACCGTAATATTTCATCTGATAGTAACAGTAACCGGCATAAAATAGCCCCGGTACCCCGGCAAGTGGATTTTCCGGAAAAGTTTTGGCCAGCGCCTCAAACACATCAAGCGCCTTCAGATAATCTTTCTGGTTAAAAAGGCAATAACCATAACCTAAATAGGCGGTAATGGTAAAAAGGGTGTCATTGGGTCGGACGGTTAAAAGTTTTTTAAAACCTGAAACCGCCTCTGGTAACCGGCCGAGATGGTAAAGCGCATAGTTTCTACCCAGCCGGGCGTAAGGGATAATGTCTTCACCCGCGGGATGGTTGTAAGCCTGCTCGTAGTAGTTGTCCGCCTCGCTGTATTTCTTAGTATAGTAAAAACCTTCGGCAAGAGAATACAATATCTTAGCCCGCCATGCCGACCTAGAGTTGGGATAGTCAGTTAGGTATTTTGTCCCGACGGCAATACATTTTTCATAATCGCCGTTGGCGACTAGACTCATAAGAAACATCGCCATCGCCGGCTCGCGTAGTTCGGTTGTGCTATGGGTTGTGAGAATATTGTCAAATTGACGCGCCGCATTCTGGTATTCGCCCAATTGATAGTAAACCAGTCCGGAGAGATAGTCGCCAATACCAGAAAGCTCGCCCGATGGAAACATATGGGTAAGTTGCGAGGTGGCAAGTAAGGCGCGAGCAGTATCGCCCGTAGCCAGCATCGCCTCGGCTAACTGAAGATGAGCATAACTGGCAACCTTTGTTTTAGGATAGTTGGCTCTCACCCGCTGAAACCGTTCCACCGCCTCTTGGGCTCTACCCAATTTTAATTGGGCATAGCCGAGGAAATAGTTGGCATGGGCGGCAAGAAAATTATTACTGGAGCGGGTCAATATGAGAAGATGGTCAACCGCTTGGGCATACTCTTTACGGGCGATCAGCGCGCATCCTAAAAAATAGTGAGCAAAATCGCTAAGTGGCGAATCGGGAAATTGGTCCAAAAAGAACTGAAACTTTACCTGAGCACCATCGTAATCCTGATTGATAATCAAAGCCAGACCACTGGAAAAATGCGTCATCATTGCTAGGGGTGTGTTGGGCAGTTCATCCGTAATTTCCTTAAATTTTAACAGCGCCAGAAACGGCTTTCCGGATAACGCATAACACTTGCCGAGATAAAACTTTGCCTCCGGGATTGTTAATCCTTCTAAATGCTCCTCTGCCTGAGGATATAATTTTTGAAAGTAGTAAAGCACACCGAGAGCATATTTGGTGCGTGGGTCACTTTCGTATCCCGGCTCTTTCGCTAACTTATCAAGAAGTAGTTGCGCCTCCCGATAATTGCCTCTCATAATATATGATAAGGCGGCGCCAAACATCGCCTCCGGCTTGATATAAGAGAAACGGGGGTGTTTCAGTAACTCTTGGAAAATTTCCAGAGCACGGGTGTAGTTTCCCTGATTGAAGTGGCATTCTGCTAAGGTGAAGCGCAGTTCATCACCAAACTCACTTCCGCCATAGTCACGAACCAGTGCACTGAGACCCCGAATTGCCTCCTGGTAATTTCCTTGCTCTACCGCTTGTTGCACCTTGTTATACCGACTGGCGAGGTCCCTTGTTTGCTTTGGTGTAAGGGCGCCCTCAGCAAAAACCAACAGCAGACAGCAGACAGCCAACAGCCGCCCAAATCGGGCGCCCGATTCCGGGCGACAGCCGATTGTCGACAGCCGATTAAGATTGGTATTCACTTGGGCTCTAATCACCCGGGCGAATTTCTATTCTCCCCTTTGGTCCTTTTGTCTTTATTGTAGTAAGAAACCCGGAGAAACTGAGTGAGGAGTTGCGTTGGTCAACCACAATGATGTCATAGTAATACTTTCCATCAGCGGCCAGTCTACCAGCGTCATCAAGACCATCCCACCACAACCGGGGAGGAGGTGCATCCCACCCACTGTAACTGCGAATCACCTCACCAAAACTGTTTTTAATTAACACCTGCCATCTCTTTACCGGCGCTCGGGCAATCGTTTGGACATTCATCCAGAGAACATTCTGGCTATCTCCTGGAACCGGGGTAAACAACTTCGGCTGAGCATCAATCCATACTCTGAACCCGGAGAAATCAATAAAAACGCCTAATTTATGGGTAGGATTAAGGAGATAGTCGGACTGATGGTGCAGCAGGAACGCATAATCCACCCCCGTTGCCATCTTGCCCCACCTTTTGTGAATTCCCAGCCCAAAACTGATTTCGTTAGGGTCAACACCTATCCGATGGATAAGAATCCCGGGAATAATGGCAAACTCCAATCCGCCATGAGGGGTCATATCCAGTTTCCAGCCCTTTGTCGGATTACCCAATGAATCAAGATTTCTAAGAATCGGTCCTACCATATCAACGGTAAGAATTACCCTGTTTTGAAGAAGCCGAACCGCTGCACCCATCCGGACGGTCCTGGGATAACGGTCAGCAAGGTTAGCAAGTGTAAGAACTGGTTCAACTGCGTTCTGCAGCATAACACCGAAACTAAAATATTTCGGCACTTTGACCAAAACGCCTAAATCGGCTCCCAGCCCGACATCAGAGAATGTCGCCAGGTTTTTGGTAATAAGTTTAACCGTTCCACCTAACCCTAAGAAATGCCGGGGATTATATGCATAGGTAACCATATAGGCATTTTCGGCAAAAACGGTTGGCTCATAGCGCCAGTTCTCCGGGGTCCGGGAGTCAATACCCTCAGCACCATAATTCAAAATGCCCAGCCCAAAGGTACCAAACTCCCTTGTCGGAAGGGCATAACTAATGTATTCCATCCGGGCACCATAAAGCTGGGAGTGAGCCAGTAAAACCTCATGAGCATTCAACTGAAAAAGACCACCAGGGTTGAAGTAAATCGCCTGAGCATCATCGGCCACTCCGGTAAACGCCTTACCCATTCCCAGACTTCTCGGTGCTGCACCATAAGAGAGAAAAGCACCGGGCAAACCTCCTTCAGAACCAAACGCCAAAACCCAAAAGCCAAAAGCCAAAAGCCAAAACAGCCGATACTTCTGCCTCACCATACCACTCCTATACGGTAAGTTTTTTTCTCTACGACTGCGGTATGCAGTTCTCCGACAATCTGCACGACATATACCCCGGCAGCAACCCGCCGCCCCTCTTTATTGCGACCATTCCACACAACCCGATTAACCCCTGCCTTGGCACCTTCTTCACCCGGCTGGAACTGCCGAGAAATAACCTCATTACCGAATGGGTCATATATTCGGAAATCAATTGGTGTCGCCTTACTGAGATAATAGCAAATTTCTGCGGCATCACGATTAAATCCAAAAGGATTAGGAAAGGCAATAATATTACCCAGCATTACCTCTTTATCAGGTATCTTGACATAGATTTCAACGAACTCCTCCGCATCTCCCGAACTGATTTTTATCGTATCAAGTTCGGAAAAATATGCTCTGGTGCAAAGAAAATGGGCTACCGCAACACCTTGGGTATCGGTAAGCAGCGCATCTTCTAACATCTGACCATTCCCTTTGACAACGGTAAATCGGCACAGCGCCGCAGTAATAGGTAATTCATTGGCATCAAGGACAACCACCCGGATGCTTGCCGTCTCACCAGCAACAACCGTATCCGGCGCCGTAACTTCCAAACTTTTTCCCCGTGCTTTTATGTCAATAAAACTACGATAGGACTGGAAATTGCCCTCCTCATTGGCCACCCAGATAGTTTGCTTCTCTCCAGCAAAGTCAAACGCGGCGGAAAAAACGGCGCTGTCCTGTAAGATGGTTTCTGTTGGGCTAAATTCTATAGGAAAGTCCGAGAAAAGCGAAACAACCAAATTGCCGCCGTTAACCCGGTTCCAATAACGGTCACAGGGGTAAATGGTAACATTAAAAGGTTCACGAACAAACTGTGGTATTGGTGTGCCAGACTTACCCGGAGTCTGATATACTATTTTGGTGGTATCGCCGGGAAGATGCGATTCCCCGGGAAGAAGCAATAATAATCTGTCAAATGAACTTGGTTCTACGAAAAACGATGCGGTGTCAGGGCGAAATGTCTCTCCCTCCGCCGGTAGGGCGAAAATCTGGTTTTCTCTTGCTTGACGGAAACAGGCAGAAAACTCGGCACCGCCGTCCTCAATCACGCCCACCTGAGGCAACTGGGCAAAACTATCTGTTGCCTTAAAGAGAACGGTATCAGTTCGGAACCGGACAACATTACTCCAGGCATCAGTCAAATAAACTTGAAAGGCAAAGGTGTCACCCGCCTCCTGAGCATCCGGTTGTCCCGATTTCCCTTCTTTCGTTCCCGGATACAACTCCTGACCGGGCAAAATAAGCAAAAATCGGGATGGAGAGCCAGCAAACACATCAAAGAGATTACTGGAGTCGGTTACTATTCTCAAATCATCGGTGCAGTAAATCCGCAGCCTTTCCGCCAGAGTAACCATTACCTTTCCCTGCCAAACGCCACTTATAAAAGGTCCAATAACATTGGGATAGATATACCCCGACCCGCGGCTGGTTGATAAATATGCCGTCCGGTTATAGTTATAGATATTGCCCAGTGAATCCCGGGCGATGACGGTAATGACAAATGAGTCGCCAGCGTATTGGGGAGAACTAACCGGCGAAATGTCAAATGAACTCAACTGGGAAATGAGCACTAAACCCAGTGTTACATTTATTATCATAATGTTCTATTTTATTATTTATTATCAGCTATGTCAATTTTCTCTGCAATGTCAATGATCTGGTGTCCATCTCTCCTTTCCCGTAACTCGAATCAAGGCTGTAGGGATAATTCATGAGTTACCACTATTCAAGAATTGATTTTAACTCATCTTCCGGAGTGGTAATGGGCGTAATGTTAAACTTTTCTTGAAGTATCCTGATAAGAGTCGGTGTTAAAAATGCTGGTAATGAAGGTCCCAACCTGATGTCTTTGATCCCAAGATAAAACAGGGTGAGCAGAACCGCCACCGCCTTCTGCTCGTACCAGGAGAGAATAAATGAAAGTGGCAGTTCGTTTGGGTTGACACCGAGCGCTTTACTTAAGGCAACGACAAACTGAATCGCCGAATAACTGTCATTGCACTGACCCACATCCCAGAGACGCGGGAACTCTTCAATCTCGCCAAACTCCAATTTATTAAACCGGTATTTTCCACAGGCCAATGTCAGAATCAGGCAATCCTGCGGTACCAACTGAGCAAACTGGGTATAGTAATTTCTCCCCGGTTTGGCACCGTCACAGCCACCGACGAGAAATATATGCCGGATTCGCTGGGATTGAAGCAACTCGGCAATTCTTGCGACATTGTTCAGAAGAAAGTTCCGGGCGAACCCAACGGTGATGTAATGCGGTGGACCATCAGTAACAAAACCGGGCTGGGCAAGTGCCGCCTCAATCACCGGTGAAAAGTCCTTACGGTTGACATGCTGGACCCCGGGCCACGCAACCAGTCCGGTAGTGAAGATGCGTTCTTTATAACTTGCCACCGGCCGCTGGAGGCAGTTGGTGGTGAAAAGAATTGCCCCGGGAAAGAGCGGGAACTCCTTCTGTTGGTTCTGCCATGCAGAACCGAAGTTCCCGACCAGATGTTGATATGCTCTAAGTTTTGGATAGCCATGTGCCGGTAACATCTCACCGTGAGTATAGATATTGATCCCCCGGTCCTTTGTTTGTTCCAATAGTGCCGCCAAATCGCACAGGTCATGACCGGAGACGCAAATCGCCTTGCCCCGTACCGGCGTAACCCGCACCCGGGTAGGCACAGGTTCGCCGTAGGTCGTGGTATTCGCCCGGTCTAGCAGTTCCATCGCTTTCAAGTTCAACTCTCCTACCCTCAATGCATTTTGTAATAGTTCCTCGGTAGCAAAACTGTCCCTGGTAAGATAATCAAGGTGCTCGTGGAAACGGGCGTAAACCTCTTCATTCTCCACTTTTAGAATTGCCGCATGGTCAGCATAGGCAGCAGCCCCCTTGAGCCCGAAAAGAATTAAGTCCATCAGGTCCGCCTGGTCGTCACCAAAGCGTTCGTGGCGGGAAAGAATACCAACATTTCTACTCTCTTCCACCATCTCAAAAATACTCTCCTTCGGTTGCCATTCTGCCGGACCGACCAGCCTTTCCGGCACACACCCTTTTTCCCTCACCGCTGTTTCGTAAAGACTTTTTATCCGCATTTTCAGCTCCGCGGCGCGAAAGAGCAAACCTTTTAGCCTTTCGGGGTCAAAATTGACATTGGTAATTGTGGAAAACAGCGCTTCAACAGTAAAGAGGTTGACCTCGCTGTCGGTTACCCCTAACTGCCGTGCCCGATGAGCAAACTGGGCGATACCTTTAACCGCATAAAGCAAAAGGTCCTGCAGATTAGCCGTGAGGGCATCCTTACCGCAAACCCCCTGGGTGGTGCAGCCGTTTCCACCCTTTGTCTGCTCACACTGATAACAAAACATCTTTGCCTCGGCATTCATTCCCTTACCCCCTTTATCTCACCGCTGATTTTAAGTGTTATTTCCTGAAAGGGAATCTCCTTGCCACTGTCCGCAAGCGCTTGCCGGATAATCGCCACCAGACCATAGCAGCAGGGCACCTCCATATGCAGACAGGTTATTGAGAGAATATCATTTAACCGGAGGATTTCGGTCAACTTCTCCTGATAAAACTCGGCGTCATCCAGTTTCGGACAGGCCACCAAGAGCACTTTGCCTTTAAGGAACTCATCATGGAAATTCGGGCTGGCAAAACCGGTGCAGTCTGCTGCGATAAGAAGTTCGGCACCGGCAAAAAACGGCGCACCCACCGGCACCAGTTTCAGTTGAATCGGCCAGGTAACCAGCCGGGATGGACGGGAACTAAACTTGACCTCACCGGCGGTTACCGACTCTGACTGCCGGAACTGCACCTGAGCATCAGGACAGCCGCAGGTGGGGTTCACTATTTCATAGGGTATGGGTATTCCGTGTTCTTTTAGGTAATTGACCGCCTCCTGGTAATAGGATTCAGCACCGTGCTCCTTTAAATGCTTTAGATGGGCGGCGATAGTATTTGCACCTGCCCGGATAATATTCTCCATCACCTTGCGCTCACCATAAGGTTCAGCCTCCCGCTCCTCAACTGTTAAAGCACCTTCCGGGCAGGTGCCAACACAGGCGCCCAGACCGTCACAAAATAAGTCAGAAATCAACCGCGCCTTACCGTCTATTATCTGCAAAGCGCCTTCAGGACAGTCGGGAATACATAAACCACAACCGGTGCACTTTGACTCGTCAATTCTGATTACTTTTCTTCTGCCTTTTTTCATTTCCTCCCCCTATTTTAATTTTTATTTGGGCAATAGTTGTCTTTTTTAAACAACTGATAACCTGATGGTCTATCTTCTGAAAAAACTTACCCAACGGGCAACCATCGCCTTGACATACCGGCACTGCAAATGGACAGCGCCCGGTCTGTAATTTGCCCTCCATTGCCTGATAGATTGATAAAAGGGTAATTTTTCCCGGGGCTCGTGCCAGACAATAGCCGCCGGCAGGACCGGTTTGACCTTTCACCAGACCGGCATGTTCCAGTCGGGCAAGGACTTTAGCAAGATGGGCTTGGGAAACACCTAAACTATCGGCCAACCGAGAGACGGTCCATCGTTTCTTTTCCGACCGGGAGAGCAAAAACAGGGCGTGCAGCGCCAACCGGGCCGCTTCACTGACATTGAATAAATCAGACATTTCGGAACTATAATACCATAATTTTCCCCTTTGTCAAGAAAATTTTGCCAACTTCTTGACTACTCCCATAATTCAATTATCCTTATGGGTGTCCAAACACATTGGCTGTTGCTTAATATACTTACTGTTACCTCTTTATGGAACTACCCTAATACCGGAGGTTTCTCTTGGCTATCGTGGTGAAAGGGGTGTGGAAGCAAAGGGAATTCTTGGTATCGGATTGCAGACTGAACTGTGCCGATTTCTTTCGCTTGAAGGCGGATTTGCTGGCAGTTTTATCCAACATAACGGGGTAAGTGGCTATGCGGTAAAAGGTAAACTCTCATTTCCCAACTTGAAAAGACTAAGTTTTAACATTGGTTTAGCGCATAACCAGTGGAATGACTGGCAGGCAGGTGAAAACAGCATCTTTTCCCTTTTTTTCTTCCAACCGGATATTAATAGTTGCAAACCTAAAGGTAGTGGCTTTGCCACCTGCCAAGGCAGAGTGCCCTACATACTTCAACCGGATATTATTGGCCTTGGAGTCTCTTGGCGCCAACCGGTATTTGACCCAAGCCGATTTACCCAGCCCTGGATTTACACCGGCGGGCCAGGCGAGTGGAATCTTCTCTATTTGTTCCAGTGGCAATTATTCCAAATAAATAACATTAAGGCTACCGCCGAGTTGAGCAACTATAATCTATTAGAAATAAAAAATCCCCAACAGTTGCCATTTGGATTTAGAGTTCGCTATTGGCTCTCTCCTTCCTTGGAACTGTTTCTTGGCTGCCGGACCGCGATCAACGGTCTTTCTACCTTCCTTATCTCCTTTCCAGAACTGCATGGAGATATTGGAGTGAAATATGGAAGATAGCAAGAACATCAACCGAAAACGATCCGTCTTTTGTCTTTTACCCTCAATCATAGCCTTAGGAGTATTGGTCTTTAACAGTTGCGAACTTGAACCACTTCAGGTTCTACTCCATCCTGATGTTGAGACACGGGTAAAAGAAAGTCTAAATTATATTCATCTTGAACCGCCACTTTTGGGTGATACTTTCAAGTTCGCAGTATTCAGTGACATCCACATCGGCAATAAGAGTGGCTGTTATTTAACCGAATTTACCCGCTCTGCCGAATCTCTTGAGATAGATTTTTTTTGTGTAACCGGTGATTTGACCCATCACGGTTCCAAAGAGGAATATGATTCCCTTGCCTCGGCACTCCAGTCAATGGCAGTTTTTTACGGGCTATTTAATTATGTTACCTTAGGCAATCACGACCTCTATTCGGATGGTTCTTGGGAAAACTTTAAGGAGCATTTTGGTCCATCCTGTGCATCTCGAACACCCCATCCCCGGTTGAAACTCATATTCCTTGATACTGGGGAAGGAAGGCTTGGGGCAACTCAATTTCAGTGGCTAGAAAAGGAACTTAGTGACACCATGCCAATATTGAAGATAGTCTTAACCCACTTTCCACTCTATGACGATAAAACCCCAAGTATCTTCCGGCTGGCATCAACTGCCGAAAGGACAAAACTGCAGAGCCTTTTACAGAAATATAAAGTTTATGCTATCTGCTCCGGACATATCCATGGCTTTCGCCATACGGAAATAAATGGTGTTCACCACTTCATCGTTGGCACGATGTCCAAAGACCTTGACTTCGGCAAACCGGGCTATCTCCTCTTTGAGTTCCAATCTGACTCAATCTCCTATCGGTTTATTTCATTTTAAGTATACTAGGGCTAAGAACCGCGGAGTCTTCTGAGCCCCTCAGGGCGCTTCGGTTTGAGATTGCTTCGCTAACGCTCGCAATAACAGGAGGCGAGGGGCTGGCAATGACAAAAGGCGGACTATTTTTATTGACAGGAGAGTATTAAGAGTTAAAATTAGGTATACCTAACAATGAGTATTAAGAATAGATTGTCTTTTAAAAGAGGAAAACTCGGCGAGAGTGGCGAAGACTATCTGGAGGCGATTTTCATCCTGGAGAAAAAGGCAAGCCCGGTCCGGGTGAAAGAAATCGCCCGGTTTCTTGGCGTGAGCCGTCCTTCAGTAGTAGAGGCTTTGCAGATACTGAAGGATAAAGGGCTGGTAAAGCACGAATATTATGGCGGGGTGGAGTTGACCGCGGCAGGAAGGTTACAGGCGGATGTAATTTATAAAAGGCATATTATCCTGGAGCGATTTCTGTCTGAAGTTTTAGGGGTGAGCGCCCGGGTTGCGGCATTGGATGCCTGCCGGTTGGAACATTCGCTTTCTGAGGAAACCGCAAGGAGGCTTTGGGGCTTTGTGGTTGGAAAAAGAAAGTTATGATTAGGTTGAGCGACCTGAAAGTTGGGGAATGGGCAGTGGTGAAGAAAGTTGATGGCGACAGCGCCATCCGGCGTCGGCTGGAAACGATGGGTTTTCTTCCAGGGGTGAAGGTAGCGGTAAAGCGCTGCGCACCGATGGGGGACCCGAGAGCGTATGAACTTTTGGGCTACTGTATATCGCTCCGACAGGAGGAAGCGGCTTTGGTTTTGGTTGAACATTTGCCGGTTTACTCTCTATTAGAGGCGCCAGCCGGGCGGTTGCAGGTGGTTGAAATTTCTGGTGGTAAAGGAATAAGAATACGGCTGGCAGAAATAGGAATTGTCGCGGGAAAGGTTATTACCCGTCAGACAGATGGCAAATCAGGACCGGTGGTGGTTGAGGTAGAAGGAAAAAGGGTTCAGATAGGACGAGGGATGGCATGCCGGGTTATTGTGATGGTGGAAGCAAGTGAGTCCAAAAAGACCGATTAAAATTGCTATTGCTGGCAACCCCAACTCCGGGAAAAGCACGATATTTAACGCATTGACCGGCGGTAATGTTTCAGTGGGCAACTGGCCCGGAGTTACGGTAGAAAAGCATGAAGGCAGGTCAATCTACCAGGGACATGAGGTAACGGTTGTTGATTTGCCGGGTACTTATGCCCTTGACTCCTGGACTATTGACGAGCGCATTGCCCGTGATTTTTTAATTAAGGAAAAGCCGGATGGGGTGGTGGTGGTAGTTGATGCGGGAAATTTAGAGCGCAATTTGTATCTGGTGGTCCAGTTGTTAGAGATGGGCGCGCGGGTGGTGGTGGTATTAAATATGATGGACATCGCCCGCAAAAAGGGGATTGAGATTGATACCGCCAAACTCGCTGAGGTGCTTGGGGTAAAGGTGGTGCCGACCATTGCTGCCAGTGGAGAAGGTATTGACCAACTGCGAGAGGTGATTCATAACTTGGCACGCGAGGGCGATTCTTCCCGAGGGCTACGGATAGATTATGGCAACGAGATAGAACAGGGAATAGAAAAGGTGGCAAACGCCTTAAAGAGAAATGTCCCTGATAAAGAACAGCGATGGTGGGCATTAAAACTCTTAGAAGGTGAAAACGCTCCACCCGAGATGACGGCAGCGGCAAAGGTGACAGCGCAAGTTCGGACCGAATTGGCTACCCGGCATAAACACGATGCCGCCAGTGCGATAATTGAACGACGTTACGGATTTATCAATGGGATAGTAAGGGAGTGTGTTCTCAAGCGAACTGAGATTAGTCAGAGGCTACTGTTGTCCGAGACAATTGATAACATCGTCCTCAACCGCTGGCTCGGGGTGCCGCTCTTTTTTCTATTGATGGCATTGACATTTTACATCGTATTCGCCCTCGGCACCCCTATTGCCGAACTTATCGGTCGACTTTTTTATATCATCGGCCAAGGGGCTGTCCACCTCCTTGCCCTTCTTCATGCACCCGAATGGGTTGGCTCACTCCTTGCTGATGGGCTCATTGACGGCATCGGCACCGTCTTGAGTTTTGTCCCTAATATCGCCATTCTCTATTCTCTAATCTCCCTTCTTGAAGACTCCGGTTACATAGCCCGAGCAGCATTTGTGATGGACCGGTTTATGCACCTTTTTGGGCTTCATGGCAAATCGTTTGTACCGATGCTTATGGGCTTCGGTTGTAATGTGCCGGCGATTCTGGCGACCCGCACTCTGGAGTCCCGCAAGGACCGAATTTTGACGGTTTTGGTTAACCCACTTATCTCCTGTTCTGCCCGCTTGCCAATCTATATTCTTTTTACCGCGGTCTTCTTTCCTCGACAGCGCGGTATAGTGGTATTCTCGTTGTACATTCTCGGCATCATTCTTGCTGTCCTCGTCGCTCGCCTTTTCCGCCGGCTCTTTTTTAAGGCTAGTGTGGCGCCATTGATTATGGAATTGCCGCCTTATCACACCCCAACTCTGCGAACCGTTTTCAGACCCACCTGGTTCCGGACACTCTTTTTTATCCGGCGCGCCGGAGTTGTAATTGCACCAGCGGTTGTGGTGGTTTGGATCTTAGCCCGCCTGCCCTGGGGTGTTCCTTATGCCTCCAAAGAAAGTATCTTAGGTAAAATTGGTAACTTTTTTGCTCCCCTTTTTGTGCCCGCCGGTTTCGGTTACTGGTGGGCGGCAGTAGCGCTTCTTGCCGGGGTAGTAGCAAAAGAGGTTGTTGTCGGAACGATGGCAACAATTCACGGGGCGGGACAGGAGGGGTTGATGCAGATTATTCATAACAAGTTTACCCCGTTATCTGGGTATACGTTTATGGTGATGGCTTTGCTTTATCTTCCCTGCATAGCAACATTCGCTGCCATCCGACGGGAATTGGGCTGGCGTTGGGCGTTTTTTACCGCCGGCTACACCCTAATATTAGGATGGTTGACAGCCACGGCAATTTATCAGGTGGGTAAAATATTTCTATGATTGAGAGTCAACCAACCAAATTACCGAAGAAAAGATTCCTCTTGCCAATTCTTTTTCTCATTCTCGGGGTAATTCTTGCCGGTGTCGTTCTTCCTTTTCTTCTTAAGCGAAAGCCAAAAACACCCTGCGGTCCACAATTGCCCTGCCCGGAATCAACTTATTACGGCGGAGATATCCTACAAAAAGGGGAGGCACTTAAAGAGGTTTTGCAGCGTTGGTGCCTTCCGTTGGCAAAAGTGACCTCAATATATGATGCGCTCAAGGCAGTAAAATTTCCATTTAACAAAATGAAGCCCGGGGATTCGGTATCGTTTTACTATCAGGGTCTAACTTTCACTGGCCTGGAGTACCATCGCGATCTGGTGGTAAGTTATGCGGTGCGGTTTGACTCCAATGGCACCGCCCAAGCAGCGAAATTGGTTAAAGCAGTTGATACGACCCGGGTAGCGATACGCGGCACGATTGAGGGCTCGCTCTGGAACTCACTATTAAAAATCGGCGGAACTCCAGAACTGGTTATTGAGTTTGCCGAAATTCTCCGTTATGACATTGACTTTTTTACCGAATGCAATAACGGTGACACTTTTGAACTCCTGGTAGATAAACTTTCCGTTGAAGGAAAATTTTACCGGTATGGTATGGTTTATGCGGTTCATTATCGAAGTAGAAGCGAAAATGTCTATGGGTTTTATTTTCGCGACCCATCAGGTCACTGGGACTATTACAACGAAAAGGGGCAGTCTTTAAGAAAAACGCTCCTCCGCTCTCCCCTATCCTATGCCCGTGTCTCTTCATTTTTCGGTCGCCGTTTCCACCCAATTCTGCGGGTGTTTAGACCCCATCATGGTGTAGATTATGTTGCCCCCAAAGGCACTCCAGTAAGTGCAATTGCCGATGGCGTAATAACAATGGCGCGCTGGTATGGTGGCTATGGTAATATGGTTGAAATCAAACATTCGTCCGGACTGGTTTCCCGTTATGGGCATCTCTCCGGTTACGGACCGGGTATCAAAGTAGGAAGACGGATTCACCAAGGCGCAACTGTTGGCTATGTTGGAGCAACAGGATTGGCAACCGGTCCCCACCTACATTTTGAAATCAGACAGAACGGCAAGCCAGTAAACCCATTAAAAGTGATTCCGCCACGGGCAGAGCCGGTTGCGAAAAAGTATAAAGAGATTTTTGAGGCAGCAAAAAACCGGTATCTTGAGGAACTAAAAGAAATTACCCCAGTTTTGGATTACCAACCGGTGTCTATTTCTAAGTAGATATTCCTTCCCATTATTGGGTAGTCTTTTACAATTTGATATTGCCGGTTAAGAAAGTTCCTGCAGCCGAGAATCAGCCAGCCATTAAAATCGGTCTTTTCGCGGTTAAATAGTCCGCCAATAATTTCCGGTACGTTCACCATAAATTCAATATCAAGGATGGTGTATCCGGGCAAGGTATCTGAGCTTTCCGGGTTGGTATAGCGGGAAGAAACCCCTTTACCGGTGAACATAAGCCGGGAAATTGGGATGGTATCATCACTGGAAAAAGAGAACCACAGCGAACCTTGGCCTGAAAGACGGGGACGATAGGCTAAATCCTTATCCTCACTCCTTGAGATTTGATATGTTAAGTTGCCACTAAACCCTGCCAACCGGGATGAAATTTTCCCCTCCATTTCTATCCCATTAATTTTCGCTCTTGCCACATTCACCGGTTGATAAAAATAGGGGGAGACCTCTTGCCATTGAATCAAATTGGTGAATGAAGAGTTAAAAAGGTTCAGGCGCCATAGACCGGCTTCACCGATAAAGCCACCCACCCCTGCCTCAACTCCTGTTGCCCATTCCGGGTGAAGTGCTAAATTACCCTTTGACCATGGGTCCTCGGGCCAGTAAAGCTCATTAAATGTTGGCACCCGGAAAGACCGGTTCAAAGAGAAAAAAATGCTAAAGAATGATAAAGGGGTTAAATTCAAAGCCAGTTTCGGACTGAAGGCACCATAGATTCTATCTCTTTGAGAACCAAACGATGATTTTTTTCCGTTCTGAAGAAAGTCGTAACGCAGGGCGGGGTTAACAGAAATACCTTTCCATTTTGCCTCAGTTTCGAAGAAGAGGGAATTTGTCCAACGAAATGGGGTTGTCACTGTTGTGCTCTTTGCCTGTTCATAATAAGACTCATATCCGATGTTACCCTTAAGATAGGTTGAAGGTTCTAAAGATTGGTTTACGGTAACCCCAGTCTGATGAATTTGATGGGTATCATTGGCAGTAAAGTAGGGACCAGGGTTGTAATAGTTCTGATAAAGCCGCTGATGGGAAAGTCTTACCTGGAGCCGTGCCTTAGCACTCTCAAAAATGTCATAGCCGAGAACAGTTAAAAATCTAATGTCATTCAACCGGGCGCTGTCGGAAGGAAAGGTAACCGGTCCAGGTGAACCCCTGTTCCCGGCGGTAAAGCCACCAAGACAGGAGAAGTAATGAGGTCCGATACGGGCACCTGTTTTTAGTAGCAAATCGCCCCGAGTAAGATCGGCATTTTCCCGAATCCGGATTGAGTCGCCCACTTTATAAGGGAAGGTGTTTTTCGCCCCAGTGAGCCCGCCGGTAAGAAAATAGTCAATTCTCCCTGGACTCAAGATAGTGAAGGAGGCATAACGCCTTCCGAAAGAGCCGGTACCGAGGTTTGCCTTCGCTTGGAACTTTTCTATTTGTGGGGTCAAAATATTTATTACTCCGCCAATCGCATTTGCACCATAAAGCGCAGAGCCACCACCGCGGGCAACCTCTACTTTTTGGGCAAGGAAAGGGGCAATGAGGGTGATGTCCGCTTGGTTGTTAAGGCTGGAATTCAGTCTAACGCCATCCAGAAGGATAAGCGTCTGCTCGGCAGTTGCCCCGCGTAAGGAAAGGGTGGTAAGGTTGCCGTAATCCTGTATCATTACACTAGGTGCAGTACCAACAAATCCACTGATATCGGTCTGCCCCCGGTTGAAAAGCGGCTTGTTTTCTATCACTGTAACCGGATAGGCAGACTCCGCTTTCGCCTTCAAACGGCTGGCGGTGGTCGTGGCTCCGGCAACTGGAATTGAACGCGGAAAGAGATATAGTGTAACCGTATCTTTTATTGACACATCCTTCCATATTCCCGATTTGTAGCCTACCCGCGAGGCGCGAATCATAACCTGTTCCGGTATAATTGGAGCCTTTAAAACAAACCTGCCTAATGAGTCGGTAGAAATGGCAGTTTCCCAGCCCGGCGATGTCAACTGAATTTGAACATAGGGAATGGGTTGTTTGGTTATGGCGTCAACAACCCTGCCTTGAAATGTTGCCCCTGAAAGGAGCATATATATTAAATAAATCATACTCATCTCGGTTCTCCTTTCTCTGCAAGTTAAACCGACCTATGTAGGTGACCAGGTCTCCTGGCTTGCGGCAACACCCATCGCCTTCCCATTCGTATTTTGAACAGTGGCTGTGATGGGCTGATAAGACCGCTCACAGTGGGCGAGACCGCCGCCGACTTTCACAGCGTTCCCTGTACCCAATCCTATATTTCGGGTAACCGGCTATTTACCTGCCGGTCTGTCACCCTTCGTATCATTATATATTTTCTTTTTCAAAAGTCAAAAAATCGCCTTTCTCCCACCTATCATCATTATTGCTATAATCAGCCCCAAAATTACCCTCTTGGATGGTAACGCTCTCTTGGTCTCATTGACAATCTACATCTAAATCTGAACTCAACAATTTCGCTTATCCTCACAGCAAATTAAAACCCCGTTTTCAGAACCCATCCCCAGAAAAGTTCTATAACCAGTTTTATCCCTATTCTTAAAGCAACCCTGAAATTCAATTCCCAAATATTCCTAATGACCAAAATTACCAAGGGAGCTGCCTCCCGGGAAAAGTGTTTTTGTACTAAGTTAAAAAAATACGGAACTTAACTCAATCTCACCCTCAGAATTTTGTGTATGTTTATATAAACTTAGCCAGATTACCCCTGGAAAAGTTAAGATACATATGCTACATTAGAAACACAGAGGTTGGATAACCAACCACGGACTTGGATTATGATGCAATTAAAGAGAAATGCCTTACTTGACCTTAAGGAAAAATTGACTTATCTTAAATCGTGTCCACTGCCCTCTTAATTGTTATTGTCGTTTTTATAGCCGGGGTCGTCCTGCTTCTCCTTGTCATTAAATTAAAAAGACCATCGCCCGCACCAGAATTGAGCCTTCTCCTCCAGCAAATGGAAGCACTGCGTCAAGAGCAACTCCGGGTGTTAGAGAGCAACTCCCAACTTTTAAATCAGCGTCTTACCGAACTGAACCGGACTCTTACCGATAACACCGGTCAGATTAATAATCGATTGGACAGCGCCGCCCGGATGGTTAGCGATGTCTCGCGCGCCTTAGGCGAACTTTCCCGGGCATCCCAGGAGATTTTTGAAGTCGGTAAAAATATCGCCTCTTTACAGGAGATTTTAAGACCCCCGAAGCCACGCGGTGGTCTGGGCGAACTTTTTCTCGGAAATCTTCTCCAGGAGATGGTGCCAAATCATTATGAGTTGCAGTTTAAATTTCGCTCCGGTGCCAAGGTTGACGCAGTAATAAAGTTAGGCGAACGACTGGTGCCAATTGATGCCAAATTCCCCTTGGAAAACTTCCAGAAGATGCTTACCACTACCGAAGAAACGCAGCGCCGTGCTTTAAGAAAGCAGTTCTTTCTTGATGTGAAAAGGCACATTGACACTATCGCCGAAAAATACCTTTTGCCCGCAGAAGGCACTTTTGACTTCGCCCTAATGTATATCCCGGCGGAAAATGTCTATTATGAAACAATTGTCTCTTACCCCGATGATGAGAAGGAGGATATCATCTCCTATGCCTTTGCCCGCCGGGTGGTGCCAGTGTCACCCGGCACAATCTACGCCTATCTTCAGGTAATTGTCTTAGGGCTACAAGGGCTACAGATTGAACGCCGGGCGACGGAAATCCTGGCTCATCTCCGGCAACTGGAAACCGAAATCGGTCAGTTTAAGGAAAAGTTTGATACGCTTGGTTCACATCTGACCAATGCCCATAATCGCTATGAAGAGGCGGCGCGGGAACTTGCCCGGCTGAGCGAAAGGATATCATTGAAGATTACACCTTCAGGAGGTGAAAAATGAAAACGGCAATTAAAGGTTTTGGGAGGTTGGTTCTTTGGCTCGGCGTTTTCTCGGTTAATATTGCTCTCGGTTCCTGGCAGCAACTCGGTCCCCAGGGCGCCAGTATCAAAGCGATGACCAATGTGCCAAACTATCCTGATGAACTTTACATTGCGGTGGGAAGTTTCCCAACTTTAATTTTGCACACCTCTAATACCGGCAATACCTGGGTGGTTCTTGAAACAATTCCCGACTTTATTACCGCCCTTGCCATCGCCCAGGATGCCCGGACCCTGTATGCCGGTGGTAAAACAAAAACAGTTTATAAAAGTACTAACGCCGGGGCCACCTGGCAGGTGTGCGCGACATTGCCCGAAGATGCCTGGCTGCAACAAATCGCCGTCAATCCCGAAAACAGTTCTGAGGTCTGGGCGGTGGCAGAGGTATATTACGGCAATTCGGTTTCCCTGGCTCTCTACTATAGCACCAATAGCGGCTCAACCTGGACGGGCAGAAAAGCGGATAGCGCATCTGAAGCAAGCGCCCGTTTTTTAACTATTGACCCCAAAAGCCCAGGCAAAGCTTTTATCGGTGGCTCAGTAAAAAATCGCCCAAAGGTTTTCCTGACTACCAATTACGGTGGCACCTGGGAGGATAAGTCTTTGGGTCTTCAGGGACGATGTGCCTATGGTCTGGCAATTAGCCCAACCGATAGCCTTAGACTAATCTGTGCCACTGATACCGGCATCTACTACTCCAGTAACCTCGGTAACTCCTGGACCCGCTGTCTTATTGGACCTGCTTACTCAGTGGCTTTTGCGTCCTCCCCTCCTTATTATGCCTATGCCGGTGGTGAAAATCTTGTTTACCGCTCAAGCGATTACGGCTACAGTTGGCGGGCAGACACTACAACCTTTATTGGCACCAACACCCGGCTTCTGGCTATTAACCCCAACTCCCCTCTGGAACTTTACGCCGGAAATTCCTACGGCATATTCTACACCACTAACGGCGGGTATAACTGGACCTATAAAACACCAAATCTGAAAAACCTTGATATCTCGTTTATTAATTTCTTTCCTTCCGACACATTATTTGCCGGCGCCTGGGGTTATGGAATTCTCTTCACAACCGATGCCGGATTGAACTGGAACCGCTGGGGTAAACTGTTTCCCGGGTCAGGATGGGTAAAGGACATCGCTCGAAACCCGCGCCATCCGGACACGCTGGTGTGCGTTACCGGTTTTGACTCCCGCCTACATCTGACAATTGACCAGGGTGACTCCTGGGTTACTCATAATATCGCCAACTTCTTTGAACCAAATGGCGTCCTCTATCATCCAATTGGACCTGACACCCTTTATGTCTGGGGTGGTAAAAGGGACTCAATAACCGGTCCAACAAGATTGGCAATTTTCCGCTCAACCGACCGGGGTCAAACCTGGACAAATTTACTTCTCAGAGAGGAGGGAACCTGTATCGGGTTTATAACCTCTTCAAAGGCAGAAACACTCATCGCCTTTGGCAAAAGTGGCAACTCACCGGCACTTTTCCGCTCCACCGACCGCGGCACAAACTGGACAAACCTCACCTCGGGTATCATCGGTGCCCCAGTAACCGACCTAAAACCCTTGCCAAATCAGAACCTAATCTGGTTCTGCACTACACCGTCAGGTGTATTTAAAAGCGAAAATGGCTGCCTCTCCTGGATTAGTCTGGGACTTCCTAATGCCACCTGTGTTTTGCCGGACACTTTAAGTTCTAACCGCCTCTGGGTCGGGACAGACACCCAAGGGGTGTTTTATACCACTAATAATGGCATCTTCTGGGACCGGGATACATTAGGTATCTCGGGTAGAAAAGTCTCTTTTCTTTACCGCCATCCGGCAAAACTTAGTGCGGTTTATGTTAACCCTCTCGGCTATAGCCTCGCCGGAAAGAATTGTATCGGAATAGAAGAGAACCACAAACCGGAGACGGAAATCTATCGGCTGTCTGCTGACGGCTCTCGGCTGATTGTTACTCCGACAGTAATCACCCGGAGCGCAAAAGTTCTCATTCCTCAAGGCACGACCCGCCTTCTCCTTTACGACCCGACCGGCAGACTCCTTAGAGAATTGCCAACCGAGACCTCGGAAATCGGAAATCGGAATTCGGAATTCGGAATTCTAATATGGCACCGTCCTAAAGAGCTGCCGCCTGGGGTCTATATCTTAGCCGCCCAGAAAAAAAGGGAGTGGAAAATCACCAAGATAGTTGTTAGTTATTAGTTTTTAGTTTTGGGTATTTTGGTTTTTGAGCGGGAGTAATTTTTAAGTTTTTCTTTCAACCAGAAGAGCCACTTATTAAACCCTTTGCCAGTGCGTAACGAGATAGAGAATATCGGCAGGGTGGGTTTGAGTTTACGCACCGCCCGCTTAAAATTAATGGTGTCAAAATTAACATAGGGTAGAAGGTCAATCTTGTTTAAAATTAACACATCGGAGCGGGAAAACATTAACGGGTATTTCACCGGCTTGTCACTTCCCTCCGGAACGGAGACAAGCATCACATTGTAGTGCACCGGCAGTTTGAACTCAGCCGGGCAGACCAGATTACCAACATTCTCAATGAGTAATAGATCTAAGTTCCTCAAGTCTATTGAAGCAAATACCGGTGAGAGCATCAGGGCGTCAAGGTGGCAGGCACCCCGGGTGTTAATCTGAGAGCAACCCACACCACAAGCAATAACCCGCCGCGCATCTAAATCACCCTGAATATCACCCTCAATCACCCAGATGCGATATTCGTCTTTCAGCGCGGCAACCGTCTTTTCAATTAGGGTGGTCTTGCCCGCACCTGGTGCCGACATAATGTTTATCCCCAGAACCCGAGCGCGGTCAAGTTGTTTCCTCTGTTCCTCAGCAAGCGAGTCGTTGTCGGTTAGAATCCGACGCATTAACCTGATTTCAGCCATCTCAACTTGTCCGGTTCTACCGGCACCATCTCCTCCCGTTCGCTTCCGACCGAAACGAGCGCCACCGGGCACTCAACTAGTTCGGCAATTTTATCAACATACCGGCGGGCAGGCAGGGGCAAATCCTTATAACGCCGACAGTTAGAAGTTTTCTCCCGCCAACCAGCCATTACGATATACTCCGCCACCAGTTCGTTAGCAAGAAACGGGTCAAATTCTTTAATCTTTTTTCCCTGATACCGGTAGCCAGTGCCGATACGGATCTCTTTTAGGGAATCAAGGACATCCAGTTTGGTTAAAACAAGCGCTGAGAAGCGGTTGTAACGAACCGATGCCCGAACCAGCCCAGCATCAAACCACCCGCACCGCCTTGGTCTACCAGTGGTGGCACCATACTCCTTACCCAAATCACGCAATACCGCTGCCTCTTCTATTGACAATTCGGTGGGAAATGGTCCGGAACCAACCCGGGTGGTATAAACCTTAGCAACACCAACCGCCTCCTCAAGCCACAAAGGGCTGATGCCGGTGCCAACCCCAGCACCGGCAACCACTGTGGATGAAGTAGTAACAAATGGATAACTACCCAGGTCAATATCCAGGTGTGTGCCCTGGGCACCTTCAAACAATATTCTTCTGCCCTGCTCCAGCGACCGATGAACCAGCCAGGTGCCATCACCAATCATCGGTATAAGCGGTCTTGTCGCCTCCCAGTATTCATCGCTTATCTCTTTGAAGGAAATTGGTTCGGCTTTGTATACCTCCATCAGGAGGAAGTTGGCGTGGGCAATATTGCGCCGTAATTTGTCTTTAAATACATCCTCATTAAGAAGGTCACCCGCCCTGAGTCCTACTCGGGCAATTTTGTCCTGATACACTGGACCAATTCCTTGCCCAGTAGTGCCAATCTTTTTCTCGGCAAGATACTCCTCATGGAGACGGTCCAGTTGTTTGTGATAGGGCAAAATCATATGTGCCCGACGATCAATAACTACCCGGCGCTCAACCCTTATTCCATCTTTCTCCAATACCGCCATCTCTTCAAAGAACCGGTATGGGTCAATGACGCAACCTGAGCCAATTACCCCTTTGGTCCTGGGGTTAAGAAGCCCCGAAGGAATCTGATGGAATGTCCAGGTTTTGTCTCGCCGACACACAGTATGCCCGGCGTTTGGTCCACCTTGATAGCGAACTACTATATGGGCATCTCGGGAAAGAAAATCAACAACCTTTCCCTTGCCTTCATCACCCCACTGCGCACCAACAACAACAAGGTTAGGCATATACCTTATCCGGCTGTCGGCTGATTAAATACACTTAGCAGCTTAGAACTGATAGGAGAAGGAAAACTTGTAGTTGGAGGTGGTAAAGTCATAGATAAACTGGTCAACGCCTAAATCAAACTGGAACTTGTGGAATCTGATACCACCTCCGAGGGTAAATCCGAGCGATTTAAACCTTCCTAAGTTTTTTCTGGTTAAAACATCCCAGATTCCGTAGTGGTAAGTGTTACCTTCCTTTTCCAATACAATCCCACCCCGTTGACCGGTAAGGTCCTCAAAATACCCAAACCGGGCAAAGAACCCGACCACATCAAGGTTTACTCCCGCCTCAACACCGAGACTTTTCCAGGCGTCTCGCCACTCTAAAGAAAGGTTCTCACTGAAACTTTTGGTTGTGTCGGAGAAAATGCCGACCAAAATTTTACTAATTTCTGGCGCTACACACAACGAGAAAATATCCTTCTGCACCGGATAATAAGCCAGACCGACCCGTAACATCCTTGGCAATGGGTCGGACTCACCCGAAGAGGTGTAGGCGATATTCGGACCCAAATTGGCAACCGCCATTCCAACATTAAGAAAAGGAAAAGGCTTGTATAGCACACCACCATCAAACGCCCAGGTGATTCCTGTCCCACCCGACTCAATCCCCAACTCCGGCATTGCCTTCCACACCCAGTCCGGAACTAAAAATGAGTAAATTAACTTTGCTGAGAAACCAACACCTAAGTTAGCAAGCACTGGAAAACCGTACCCAATTGTTGGTGCAATATCAAAGGTGGTATATCTCCCTAAAAACACACCCGCTTCGTTAATAACATCCGTCTCACCGGTGGTAAGGTAGATAAAATTAAACCCCGCAGTTCCCATTTTTTTCAAATTGTGTGTAAAACCCAGATATTCATAATACATACCAGGCCATAGTCCAGGCAACCAGTTACAGTGCATCAAAGTTGTATTGGTTCCATTAAGGAATGAGAGGCTACCAGGGTTATAATACAAAACCGCTGCATCACCTCTGTCCATCTGTGGTTGTTCTGAAACCATTTCTGCTTTTGTTGAACAACGTAATGTCCAAGTGCCCGGTTCTTTAAAAGCAAAACTCAAAAAAGTTAAAGTGGTGTCCCTGCCTGGTTCCAAACCCGAAACATCTAAGGACTCGACATATACCCTGTCTCCAGCCGGGTTTATCAGAAAACAAAAGGCACGAAAGTTAAGGGGGTGGGAGTTACTATAGTTGCGCCAGCGCGCCTTTGGCGTTATGGTAGTACCTGTTATCACCCTTTTTGCCCCTAAAAAAATCGAATCTATACCAACAGTCATTCTTATCGCACGGTAAGGTCTACCGCTGATTGCCGTAAAGGCACCGGCGAGCGATGTCGGTCGGGCTCCGGGCCAAATCATCAGAAACACCGCCCCGGGCATCTGGCTGGCTTCAGCGGGAAAAGAAAAAAGTATGGATAAACCACCAAATACCAATATTGAGCGGCTAAACTTCGGAAATATTTTTCTCATCGGTTTTGATTATAGAGGAAACCTATGCAAGGTCAAGACAGAAACAAAATCAGTGAACAACAAGAAACTTATCACGCACGGTTACCCGCTGAGCACCTTTTGAATTTGAATCCACCCGGGCAAGGATGGTGAAAAGATAAATACCGTTGGGCAGGGAAAAACCATCCCGGTCCTTGCCGTTCCAGTAAATCTGATTGTAACCAATTTTTCCGTTATTGTCAGTTAGTTCCTGAACCAACCTTCCACTAATTGTGTAAATCCTTACCCTGACCTCAGCCGGTTGAGTGAGGGTAAAAGTAAAGTATGCCTCCCTTTTTACCGGATTGGGATATACCAGCACCGAGTCAATCTTTAAAACTGAGGAGGTTATCGGTCGGAGATTAACTCTAACGACGGAGCGATTGAGAAAGTTATCGGCAACTAGAACAAATACCGAGTCAACCGGTCCTGATAAGTTCAATGGCAATTTGAAGCGGGCGGATGAATAAGAGCCTTCTTCAAATGTCAATAAGTCAGTGAGGGAAATCTCCTGGATTCGCTGGTTGACAAAAAGGCAGGGCTGGCAATTACCAACCGGAGCGATTAGAATTCCGGAGGAGTCAAAAACAACACCTTCCAGTTCAAAATTTGCCGGCACAATCGCCCCGTCATAAAGCCGGCGCCCCTCAAAGAAGAGATTGACACCAGGACCGGTGTGATCTTCACTGGCTATCGGAAGAGAGTCAAATGGAATCGTATCAAGGAGCAGGGCGAGAGAAACCGATTCCCGGGCAATTGTGCTGCTCAGCCGGCAGGAGTTTAAAACCGGCGCATAATAGCCGTTACCAACAAAAACCGTATCTGATGCCAGCCCATATGGGAAAAAGCCCTCACAATAGAACCTGCCATCCTTCACCCGAAATTGCCCACGCGCCACCTCCTCCCCAGGAAGGAGATAGGTGGTACCATAGCCTGCAGGTGAATCATAACTGCGAAGGCGATTGGAACCGAAAAGTCGCCAATCCGCCTTTGCTTGTTGCATTTCAAGAGAACCATTGGCTCTCCATAATAATCCGGGACGGAGGGTATCCGGTGTTATTGAAACTGCCTGTGTGGAAACCGGTGGCATCTGTAAAACTGTTGCCGGCTCGCCAAAGAGGTGATAACTTTTGTCAGTGGGCCAGGCTAAAAAAAAGCAGTAACCAATGGTTTTGGTGCTCTCAGGTGGAGAGAAAAGCGGTATCAGCATATTACGGGCGAAAACCTCGTTATTTCCCGAAGGGGTGGAGGTAGAGGCGGCAACTGTGGCTATCGCACCACCTTTCATTCGCACCATTTCTTCAGCAATGCATTCACATCTGGTGTCGTCAAATCTACCTACCGAACAGGAGCCGAAAAAGCAGAATGGCACCCGCTCTCCATTGTTAATCTCCGGCACCCGGGTAACAGTTAAAACATTTTCATGGGTGAGGGCATCAGCGGCACCATGACCGAAAAAGACCCAGAGGACCGCACCAAGGTTTAACTGCCGGAGAAGTTCCTGATTTGCCTGAGGTTTGCTTTTGGGACCTAAAGGAGGGAATTCGGTTAGGTAAACCTTTACCGGGTCAAGACGATTGCCGGCGAGAACTGCTGACCGTTCGCATTGCTTAATATGTTCAAATTTCAACTCGTCAGGACGGTCTGGATACCGCTCGTATTCGTCATCGGCAAGTAAAAGATAGCGCCTCTGCCAGTATGCCCCCTCCCCGGTCTCATACAATTTCAATTTGTTGATAAACTGGCTGAACTCTTCAATTGTCCGCACCGGTAGCCGGGCTAAAATTAAATCCGGGGCGGAACCACTACCATCTATATCAGCATACCAGATGTCAAGTGCCAATGGACGGTCATGGGCACCCGGGTCTAAACCAAACTTAGGCGTCTCATACGCCGGAACACCAGGCATCTTGGGTCTTTGAAGGTTGTTTTTGTAGTCGTAAGTGGCGTCGCCGACTAAAAGAGCATAGGAAGGAAGTTTTGTTTTGAGAAAGTTCTTAATCGCCCAGGGCTCTTCCAAACCAAAGCAAAAGTCGTCATACAGTTCCTCTAAAGTAACTACCGCGGCACGGGCATCAGGGATGCCCATAATCCGGTTGTTTCGGAATCGGGCTAACTCCTGTACCGGGACAGAAAATGACTTGGGTGTAATTATCCAGTAGTCGGCATAAACCGCTGGATCCCACAGTTTACCCGGAGTTTTTAGTTCTAAGGAGTTTGGAGGCAATAACTGTGTCCTGTCGGCGATGATAAATTCTTTCTTTTTTTCTACTATAGAACAGAAACCAAGGCTTTCCTTATAGTTCACTACCGGCATTAATCGCTTGGGGTTTAATGGCTCAGTAACATCTAAAACTATCGGCTCAGTTGCAACATCTTTAATATTAAAATGCACCTTTCCCAAGGTATCAATTAAAAAATGAAGTTGCCCGGTAGTTAGGGAAAGGCGGCGCAGGTATTCCACTTCAAGATAATCAAGATAGACCGTTTTCTCACCATTTCCTCTTAACTCCAATTCCAATCTGTTTTTACCAAAACTCACCGGCAGAAGAGTATCAATCTCAAAGTCAAAGGAGTCAGGAGCGGTGCGTTGCCCAAAAGGATAAGTACCAATCTGCCTGCCGTTAAATCTGAAAAGAATTTGGGCGGATAATGTGTCTGACGCAGTTTTAAAAAGGCGACCGGAGAGCCGATAAACCTGTACGGGGTATTTTAAGGCAAGATCCAGGGAAAAAGACCTCTTTTCCTCGCCAGCGGATTTGGCAATTTGCCGCCATATCCAAAGAAGTCCCGCCCTTGCCGGACAGTCGGCATCAACCTCTTGGTGAAGGACATCCTTTGCGCTCAAAAGAGTTATCGCCTGAGCGGTATCAACAGGAGAAATTACCTGAATCCTTTTCCCGGGTTCGCCACCCCAGGTGAGCCAGTAAACATTCTCCCGGGTGTAGAGATTTTTCACATAGGCGCTGCAGGAGTTAACCCAGTGGTCCGGTCCTAAAGCATAAAAGATAATGGTATCCTGCGGGTCAAAAGAGCCATCACCCTCGCCAGTAACTAACATCGCCACCGGCGTAAGCGAATCAGGATAGTAATAGAGCGGTTGATGTTCACCCAATGTCCAGAGGGTCAAGGTTTTCGGGTCAATCTCGGAAAGGGAGACACCAATGGCGGCAAGTTCTTCGCCAGTTATGCGATACAGGGCGGTTGTATCAACCTTAATTTTCACCCATTTAGAAAAGCGGGCGTAAGGGTTGCCGTTTTCCTTCAGTGATCGGCGGTCAACCTTCCAATTTATCGCCTCTTCACCGTTTAAAAGCATCTTTTTGATGAGTTCATCCAGTGGGTCAGGCTTAGCGGAAAAAGGGGCAGGCGTTGCCGGTTTTTCAAATTTGAGCTCCACATCAAGTCTCTTGAAGTAGCGAATTCTTCCTGCCTCGGGTTCATACTGAACCGGTGTGAGCGAGAGCGGGACAAACCGCACTGAACGGAGTGTTTGAGTCTCACCCACCTCAACAGGACACGGAGCGATTGGCGGTCGGCTCACGGCTGAGGGCTGATTGCTGACCGCGGACACAAGCGCCGGTTCTTTGCCAATAATGACCCCAGCCTCGTCCATTCTGTAATTGACCTTTACATTGCCGGTCTGCGGAATGCCAATCAGCAGTTTCCTGCCCGGGAGGTCGTATTGGTCAAACCAGGCAATTGGCTCGGCATCCTCAAAGTTGAATTGAACCCTGCCATCCGTTCTTTCTATTACTGAGCACCGCCCTGGTTCATAGCGGAGCGTTATCCCAAAGTTGTCGGAATGGATAATTTTAACGCTACCTTCAACTACCCCGGTTGGTAATATTAGTAAAAAGTAAATTAAAACAAGAGCCGTGAGCCGAGAGAGGTTGAACCGGTAATTTTGTGTCATTTTGTTATAGTATATGTGGGGCACGGTATAAGTCAAAAAAACGCGGAAGGCGGAATTGCCTGCCTTCTATTCAGCGGTCTTTTTTATCGTTACATCAAATTTCCGTGTTAGTGGTGGATGATTTGTCAAGGCAGCGATAATCCAGACATTTTCTTTGCTGCCAATGTCGGTAAATATAAAACCGTCATCTGTCCCCGGTTTGCCAATGCCTATCGCAACACCGTCAATTATTAGGACAATCACACCTGTATCGGATTCGGGAATGCGCCAGGCGGGATGTTCTTTATAGCGAACCCGGAGCCTTGGTTCAGCTGGCAGGTCCAAATCAGCTTCTGCATATAAGGAGCCATTATCTCCTAAAAGTGTACCGAGGCAGACCTTTTTTGCCTCATCGCCTCCAACCGGTAATGTTTTTAGTTTCGGGTCTTCGGAATCGCTAACTATCTTTCCTGTCCATATTTCTACTCTGCCCGAAGAGAATAAGAGTTTTAGCCCCTGATGGGTAATCCTGCGGTCAATCGCCAAATCAACTCCTGTGCGACCCCATTTCATGCGAAAGTCAACACCCATCTCCTTTAGCCTTTGTTTTATAATACCAGCCGCCTTTCGCCGCTCACCGCAGGTCCATCGGTAATCAGGAGAAAGAAGGAGCACCTGTAATACCGGGACAAAAGGAATTTTCACCAACCCTGCCCGATTCGGGAAGAGCCTCAACTCCCATTCGCTTTTCTTGTTCTCGTCAGCACAGTAGATTCGCACCGGTAGTTTAGAATGGCGGTCAACCTCTACTATTCCTTTTAGCCCTTTTATTCCCTGCGGGTCAATCAATGGCAGATTGGGCTTAAACCGGTATAAATATTTCCCTCTTTCTTCCCTGATAAACTCCAATGTTTCTCCCAGAAAAACCTGCTGTATTTGCTCCAGTATTCTGGTCTCTAACCCGCGCGGTCTAACCTGCCAGCCTGAACGGGTAAGTTCAAACTCTCTAACATCCGAGGCAAATAGATGAATCTTTTCCTTTTTTCCGTCTCGTTCAAAGAAACCGTTCCACTCCTCTTTATCTGGCGCCTGCCACTTTCCTTTTAATTGCGCCCGAATAACAACCGGCGCCTCGCTGTGGTATTGAAGAGTAAAACAAAAGGAGCGTAAATCAGCCAGTTTTTCCCAGGTGCTACCTTCGGCAGGTAAAATGGAAAATATTAAAAAAAGAGTAAGGAAAATGCGGAAGGCGGAATGTGGAAGGGGGAAGGCGGAAGGCAAAATTCGGAACCTGCCACCTTCCGCATTCCGCCCTTTCTCAGAAGTCGTAGCCAAGTTCAAATATAACTTTTAAGGATTTGTCCTTAGTCTCAGATAGCGGTTTGGCAAAGTCCAGTTTGAGATAGAAATAGGAAAGGAGGAGCATTCTTACCCCGAAACCCGCACCAAGTTTTAAATCCTGTAACCGCTGACCATCCCAGAGACGCATATTGTCTCTAAAGACCACCGCGCCATCAAGGAAGGCAACTCCCCGAATATTCCTGATGTCTAAAGGTAAAGGAAAAGCCAGTTTTAAACGGTCAATAAATGGGTAGCGCAATTCAAGGTTGAAGAGCCCGGCACTAACACCACGGTCATAATAGAACTCACCAAGCCGATAACCGCGAACCTCAAGATACTCACTCACATAAGATTCGTTAAGCCGGACAACCTCTATCGGACCGCCAATATAATATCCACCAACTTCTCCTAATTGGGCTAAATTAACCAGCCTGGTACCAAAAACAAACCTTCTGCCCAAACGCTGATAGTTTCTCAAATCACCGGACAACATCTTCCACTGACGGGTGGAAAGAAATGAGGAGCCGGTCTCAAAGCGCAGTCTTGTGCCCCGAACCGGTCCTAATGGGTCGGGCCAGAAGGTGTTGTCAAAAACAAAGGCGCCACTACCAAAAAATGTCCTTTCCCAAAAGAGCGTATCAAGCATCCAATACTCTTCGTATCCCCATACGCCAATTTCACTTCCCATACCAGACAGCCCCGCCTCCACCCTCATAAACTTATCAAAGGGATAACTCATTATCATCTGTGCCCCGCGCGTCACCCTTTCCACATAAATTAGCCCCGGAGCGTAATATGGCACATCAAAAAACTGAAATAATGCAAAACCGTAATCAATCCGGTAGGGTAAAAGCCAGTACTGAAAGAGAAAGTTGGAGTTGAGGATGTCGCCGTAGAGGTCGGTATAGAGCTCAAATCGGTGATTGCCTAAGATGTCCGAAAAACCGATGAGTAATGTGCCGGCAAAGCCTTCAGGTCCAGTAGTGTAGGAGGCGGCACCGGCAAGATAGTCTAAAGAGAGGCTGAAACCAACTGGTCTCACTTTTTCAAAATCCAGGCCACTTTTAATAAACTTTCGACCGCCGTCAGCCGTCAGCCGACCGCCGTCAGCCGTGTCCCCGTGAGGAATCTTCTTCAACGGTTCATACATAATCGCTATGTCCCACCCGGTGTTGGAAAAATAACTGAAGGCAAGTTTTTTGTCATCCCGAGATAAACTGAGATGGGAGACCTCACCTAAGAAATCGGTTCGGGACACCACCCGCCTATCTTTAAGAGAATAGAGAAAAATATTATGAGAAAAGGAATCTTGAGCCACCCAGAGAAGAAATTCTTCGGAATGAACCCAAACTGGATAGCCAAAGAAGCCTCTCCGCTCGGTTAGCCGCTCGCTCTCACCAGTAGGCAAAAGGAGCCAGACCGCATAATCCCCTGGCATCCACTCCTCTCCTGGGTCGGGTCGGTCAGACACAAAAACTATCGTATCACCACCGGGCGAAAATGCCGGGTCGCGCTCCTCATACATATCATAAGTTAAACGGCGCGGTTCACCACCCTCAACCGCAACTGTATATATATCGCTAAAGCCATTTTTCACGCCTATAAATATGAGCCTCTTGCCGTCGGGCGAAAATTTTGGACTGTAAATCGCATCAAGGTTGCCAAAAATCCGGCGCTTCACCTTACCTCTCTGAACATCAATTAGGGCAATGTTATCCCGGTTAGCGGTGGTAGTAACAATCGCTATCAGCCTCTCATCCGGTGACCAGGCAAGACCGGGGCGGATTAAATGCATATCCTCAAAACCACCGGACCTTTCTCCCCGCACCACCTTTTTTAACACCCGACCGTCGGTTGCCGAGATGATATAGCAATCAACATACTCGGTTCGGTCCGAGACCATTGCAATCTTTGTGCCACTTGGAGAGAGGGCTGAGGCGGTGTTGTAAACCGAACCATCTTCATTGTGGTTGGTAAGACATTCGGCAACTTCCTTAAAGTTGTTGAGTTTTCTTATCTGAGGCCAGTAGCGCATTTTTAACCAGTTTTCCCATTCAACACCGATTTTCTTTTGCGACATCCCGAAAACGGCACTAAATGTCGCCTCAAGGTTGCGCCGGCTTTTCAAAGTGTTCATAAACTCGTAAACCTTTTCCCGTCCATAAACCTCGGCCACATAACGGAAGAAGGATTCACCCTCCCGATAAGCGAGATAGCCGTAATTGTCATTCAACTCCACAAGGGAAACCAGCCGGTTGTTTATCACCAGGTCGCGCATAAAAATCTCTGAACTGACATTAGCCCATCCACTCTGAAACTCACTAAACCCCTCCAGAACCCACAGTGGCACCTGAAACTCTCCCACCGCACCTAAAAGGACCGCCAGACGGGAACGATAAAACATCCTGAATTCAAATATGTGGGTCAGTTCGTGCCCAATTACCTGATATAAATCCTTATAAGAGCCATTAAACGGCACGACAATCCGATTTTTGAGGAGTTCCGAAAATCCACCAACCCCCTCTTCAATTAAATCGGTAATCACATTGGTCTCACGGAATTGGCCGGGTGAAAGGTAAATAATAATCGGCACCTTGTCCTCAAGTTCCATATTAAGGTCCTTCTTGAGTGTAGAATAGTAATCCTCAGCCGCCTTTGCCGCAAACTCTGCAATGCCTTCTCCACCAGAGTAGAAAAAAACCTTGAAATGCTCGGTCTCAAAACACTGGAATTGATAGTCACGGGTCTGCACCTTGTTTTTGCCAAAATAGGAGAACTGACCTAAAGAAATCTCTGCACAAACCATTAAAAAAATAAATCCTAATCTCAAAATACTAAATCCTAAACAAACTCCAATCCCAAAATACCAATTATCAAAACTTTTTGAACTTTGGACATTAGTATTTTGAATTTGTTTAGGGCTTAGAGTTTTGGATTTAGAGTTTCTCTTAGAATTTTTGGTTTCCGA